>JBKDRQ010000204.1:0-11009 GCA_046341135.1 Bacteroidota bacterium | reverse complement strand
CACATGCACCTCCCCCCAAAATAGCAAAATTAGTAGGGGGCCATTTCCATTTTTCCAGATTATATATCGTTTGAAGCCCTGAAGTTATATTCCTGTTTTGTAATTGTCGCTTTACGGATGCTCCTAGTGCCATATCTCCTAAATTGACTCCATGATACCCCCCTATTACAGCAACATCGGGAATAGATAATTGCTGCCTGAATCTTCTTGATAATTGATTAAATCGTGGCGAATTAATAAACAAGGTAATAATTAATGAAAAAGTCTTGAGTAAGGGGTATCTCTGCGCAACTCCCTCGTTCGCAATCCTATTTTTTTGGCAGGTATGCCGGCAACAATAGTATAAGGCTCAACATCCCTTGTAACAATGCTTCCTGCAGCAATCACTGCACCTTCTCCAATAGTTACATTTCCTAAAATAGTGGATCCGTAACCGACAAAAACATGGTTATTTATCAAAACAGGCCTGAAACGGGCTCTGAAATATGGATCAGTAGGATTATGATCTCCTGTTACTATGGAAACACGTTCGGAAACAGAAACATTTTCACCTATGGTAATACCACCTCTAACATCTATATGACAATTGGCATTAATTACCGAATTTCTTTTGATGGTAAAATGTGCAGAGGCGGTAAAAGTATTACCTAAAAAAATAGATGCAGTTTTATCAACATTAAATCGCATAATTTTTTTATAGAAAAAATATCTGAATGTTCTGGAAGGAATCTTTGAGACAAAAGCATTACACACATAAATGCGAAACTCTGATAAAAAAACTTTGCATTTTCCCACAAAAGTTATTTTGAATAAAATCTACCGAGTAGATTTAAAAATGAAATCAACATTTTTTTAAGAAATAGTTTAGATGAATTGTACTGCTTTATCTCTCCGTTAGCATATTGCCAAAAATAATTATCCGCAAATGATGGAGGATGGCCTGTTAAAAAAGCGCGAATGTATGATTTATTCCAGGGCTTTTTATGTCCAACAGCATGTGCCATTGCATGTACGCCGTGCACAAAACCCATAGCTTCAGGACCCAATTCAGAAATCTTTCCTTCGAAAGTCATAACTGCTATATTCAAAGAATCTTGATCGAGTGAGCGGAAAGGAAATGGTCTTTCTTTCATCATAAACTTTGAGGTATCTGAATGATAATGGAGCTCACCATACAAAACATAGAATTGCCAGAGATGAATAAATGACCAAAACTCTTTTTTTAAACCACAAAAGCCGGCATTGATATAGGAAGATATTTGATGTTGTATTTTTTTATTACATTGAACAGCAATATCGGACCATTTCATTCTCAGTGGATGGGTAGTAGGCATATCATTTGTGATAATGTCATGTACAACAGCTACGCCATAATGTATCCAGTCTTCAAAATATTTCCATTTCTTACAAATAACAATATCCGGATCAAAATAAATTATTGATTCGTAATCTTTACAAGTCTTAGTAGTTAATTCGATTAGAAATTGAGGCTTATAATTTGTAAAATGCATGGGCGTATCCAAATGCAAAAAAAATACTTTACTTCCATTTAACAGATCACAATAACATACCTTATTCCAGCCATCAAGCGAAATCGTTTTAGGATTTTTAAGCCAAGTAGGTAATTCCCCTCTGTACCCAACAAAAATATCCCCAACAAAATGGTGGGCTACTAATGAATTAATTAATGCGCCAACACCTAAATAAAAATCTCCTTCATATAGTGTGCAAACAGCAGATCTCATGTGAGATGCGGTAATTTATAAATTTTAAAGAAACAAAAGAACGTATTCATAATATACTGAATTGCATTGATAAATATATTGAATACAATGATTCCTTTAAGTGAGTCAATCTTGAAAAAGAAGACGCCTATAACTAAAGAAACAAAATTTACAAATATTAAAATTATTGGATTCATTGACCACCCTCTTGATGTATTCAATGAATAAGACAAACCGGCTGCAATACCTAAAAGACCAGATAAAATGGATAAAACTAACTCGAAATTATAATTTGAATACTTTGAACCTAAAACCAACAAAATATAATCTGAAAAAGTATAAAAAAATAAAAGTATAAGTAATGAGCCTAAAATAATCAATAATTGTATTATAAATGCTTTTGATATAAGAACAGATTTAGTATTTTTTAATTTAGCAAATGCAGGAGCTATTATCGATCCGAAAAGGATAGGAAAAATTGAAAATAATAATGAAAATCTTCCCAAAGCTCCGAAACTAGCTATTGTTTTATGATTTCCTATAAGTGAAACTATCCAAATAGTAATCTGGCCAGATAGGCAGTAATAGATACTTCCCGGCAAAATTCTTTTCATGTGACTGAGTAATTGAATTTTAAACTCTTTATCAATAGGTGAATCAGGAAGTATATAACGTAAATTAATTTTATGCAATTGATTATTACCCCAAACTCTAACTATTGCTGTAATGATCAAAATAACCCAGCAATAGGGTATGAAATATATCAAGGGAATAATTAATAAAAATCTAAAGACTTGAACAATTAACCCATTTTTCTGAAGAGGCCATATGTCTTTATTAAGCTTAGGAGCTATCTGCAACAAATTATCAGATAAAGAAGAGTAGAAAAGGGGCAAAAGAGAAATGTTAATAAGTATGATGGTTAAAAATGAAGCATCTTGCTTTAACAGTAAATAACTTAAAACCGGAAGACAAATAGCTACTACAATAATTGAAGCAGTTATTCTAAGGCGATATCCGGTATGAAAAACTTTTCCCATTAGAAACTTATCACTCCAAACCGTACCGCCTTGGGAAAGCATGCCCGATGAAATTCCAGCATCACTAAGAACAGACATTGTTCCTAACATAGTATTAGCAATCGTATACCAAGCATATTCTGAAGTGGATAAATTTCTAATAATAAATATACCTCCTATTAATCCTAGTAATTGTATTAGGATTTGGATCAGTGTAACAGTACTAAATAATTTAAAATAATTTCTAAAAATGTGAAATATTTTTTAAATTAAATTACTTTCTTTCTTGATAATATCCATACCCATATCCGTAACCGTAACCATAGCCATAACCATACCCATAATATCCTCTTCTGCTGTTCTTGATACCATTGAAAACTATAAAGGGTCTTGGTAATTGATTTTGTAATGCAATATTATCTACTATACCAATTTGTCCTTTAAAGGTTTTACCGTAACGTACTACATACAAACTGGTATCAACAAATTTATTTAAAAGAAGGGCATCGCTTACAACTCCTACTGGCGGTGTATCAATGATAATATAATCAAAATGTGTTTTTAGTGATGTCATCAGAGCATCAAATCGTTCTCCCATCAATAATTCACTTGGATTGGGAGGAATAGGGCCGCAATTGGAAAAAAATAAATTAGGATGATATTCAGTAGGATTTATAATCGTTCTCCAATCATCAGAACCACTCACCAGATACTGTGATACTCCTTTTGTGTCATCAGTCTTAAAACTCATATATCGAACAAACTTAGGCTTGCGCATATCCAGTTCTAATAGTAATACTTTCTTACCGGCTATTGCCAATGTTAATCCTAAGTTGATGCAAACAAAACTTTTCCCTTCTCCAGGCGCCGAACTTGTAATTAAAATTGTTTTATTACTCACCCCTTCTCCGACAAACTGTAAATTTGTCCGCAAAAGCCGAAACATTTCCGCAATTGCTGTTCTGCTTTTTTCATTCACAACAATATGTTGCTTGTTTTTTTCAAAAGTCAAATTGCCGATAATAGACACATCGGTTAATGCGACAATATCGTTCTCAGATAATATTTTATTATTTAAGGCACGAAAAAGTGAAATTAACAAAACAGGAATAAATATCCCCGAACAAAAACTAACTATCCAGATAATTTGTGATTGCGGCTTAATTTTTGCTCCTTTTTTTGGCGGCTCAACTATGCGGCTATTCCCAACTGTAGCTGCAAGTTTAAGAGAAGTCTCTTCTCTCTTTTGCAAAAGATATAAGTATAGATTCTGCTTTATATTTTGCTGTCTTTGTATTTCGATTAATTGTCGTTCTTGTTTGGGTAAATTCGAAAGTTTGTTCAGAAGTCCTTGTTCTTTTTGAGACAAAGTATTTCTGCTTATTTGTAAATCTTTCTGAATTGAATTAATATTCTGTATAATATTGGTTCTTAGGTTTGAAAGTTGTTGTTCAATTAAAGATATATTGGGATGATTTGCCCCGAATGTTGTTTTAACCTTATCCCGCTCGAGTAAAAGTTGATTAAAAGACTCCAATAAACCGGAAAGCGTTAAATTATTCAGTCCTGAATTAGTTGGAACAAATTCAAATGTATTATTATTCGTTAAAAGCTCAAGAATACCTTTGAGTATTTCTTCCTGTATGGTTAGATCTGTTAGTGTTTTGCTATACGAATTTTGTTCCCTTAATATGATGTCGCCTTCAGAACTCAGATTTAAAATCTGATTCGTACTTTTAAATCTGGCTACATCTCCTTCAACACTTCCCACCTCTTTAGTAATTATTTGTAAACGATCTTCAATAAACGATAATGTATTTCGTAGAATTTTATTCTTATCATTAATTTGATTTACATCATATACTTTTACTAATTCATTTAATACATCTTTTGTCCTTTCAGGATTTTGATCAGCATACTTTAATAAAAGAATTGTCGATTTTTTTCCAACTAAACCTGTTGAAATACCTCCAGCATATTGATTGGCAAGCTCTTCTATATTATGAATCTCAATAATGTGATCATTGATGGGCTGATTATTATATTTCAAAACACGCACAATTGTGATAGAACCTTCGGGTAACATAAGGGAGCTGCCAAATTGACCACGATAAGTCTTATTGTTACTGATAAGAGTATAGTAATTATGATTTTTTTCAGAATAAATAACAAACGAAACTTTTTTAAATAAATCAGAATTATTAGGGATCCAATTTAAAATTTCAAAAGAATAATCTTTGTATAAATCAACATTTCTTATGTTACCTTTTTTATATATTTTATATTGGAGATTTAAATTTTTAATGACATCTCTCATGAGATATGAAGATTTCAAAATCTCCATTTCATTATCAGTATTCAGATAATTTGAGCCGACGCCAAGATCTGCAAACATATTTTCTTCCGAAAGCTGACCCGACTCTTTATCATCTTTAATCAAAACTTTTATAGATGAAGAATAGACAGGATTTGTATATCTTAAATAAAAGAAGGTAGTGATGGAGGTTATTAAAACTGAGATGATGAAAAAAGGCCAATATCTGAAATAATCATGAAAAACGTTTCTGATATTAACCGGTTTGTCAACCGATTTATTCTTAAGAGTATCTTTTATGTTGGTAGACATATCCTGTATCTTTTATTTAAGAAATAAAAAAAAGAGAGAGATAGCCGCGATAACGGTGCTGATATAACGACTTGCGGGATCTGGTGCTGCTAATATTTTGGCACTATGAGGCTGAACATAAACAATGTCATTAGGCTGTAAATAGTACCAGGGGCTATTCAGCACATCTTTTGATTTGAGATTGATTCTGCCATAGCTCCGCTTACCGTTCGTTTCCCTAATAACTAAAATCTGGTTTCTTTTACAAAAAAGGTTTACATCTTTTGCCATACCTAGTGCTTCTAAAATCGTTATTTTCTGACTAGCTATGACATAGGTTCCGGGATTATTAACTTCTCCTAAAACAGTTACTCTGAAAGAAAGAAAACGAACAATTACATTTAAATCCTTTAAATATCCTGTCTCTTTCACTAGTTTATATACTTCATCACGCATTTCCTCCATGGTCATACCCTCTACATGGATCTGACCTATAACAGGTAGCTCAATATTTCCCTTACTATCAATCCGATAACCAAGTGGATCATTGATGGTAATACTGGCTCCTGGTTGAATCAAGCCATTCTGTCCGGAAAATAAATTAAACTTAGCAGCTTCCTCTTTATTATAACTGGTAATTATTACCTGTACAACATCTTCAGCTTTTAGCTTTAGATTATTATTATTGAAAATCGTATCAGATTGATTTGGGATAAGCTTATTCCCATCCTGAAAGTTTACAATATCTTTATATCTTAAACAACCTGTAGAAAAGATTAGTAAAAATGAAAGAATAATAAGATTTAATAATGATCTTTTCATTCATTATGAGATTAATTGATTAAAACTAATAAGATTCAGGTGGCTCGATCTGTTATTTTCCAAAACAGAAAATTCATAAAATGGATTTTCCATTTCTTTTAAGTTGTTCAATTTATTAAAGAAACTGTTTTTTGATAAAATGCCTACACCCCAATCTGTATCTATACATGCGGAGTATATATCTGACCTGTGACGGAATTTGTAAAACGCTTTCCAGGAAGTTCCATTCCAATTATCTCTCGCAGGACTTAGTTTATCATTAAAATTTTCCCGGGTATGATATTCAGATATCGGGTTACAGTCATGCAAAACAATAAAGCCCACATCACTTATACACGAAAGGGTATTCAAAATATCTCTTTCTAACTGATAAGACTGATGGAGTCCATCAATAAAAATTATATCAAATTTTATATCCGATGAAACATCAAGCTCGTTATGAAAGAATTTATGAAAAAAGACATCACTGGTCAGCTGATACTTGACCGGATTTGCCTTAAACTCCAATCCAGGATCTACTGAAAGTTTATGTCTGCATTTAATTTTATTGAAATTATGATCAGGATTTCGTACACCAATTTCAAGATAGTATTCACAAGAGGTAAATTGTAATAAATAATTTATTATATCATACCTCTTGGGAGTTTTTAGATACTCTTCCTTTTTGAGACGTGCTATACGGTTTGATTCCGTATCATTTAAAAAATGATAACAAAATCTGATATTTGACAAGAAAGTATTTAAGAATGACATTCAATTGAAATCATTAAAAAAATCTACTATTAATTATACTATTTTTCTTTTTATCATCATTAAAAATGAAATTAACAGATAATCCAAATTGATTTACAGGATAATACTCGCTATTCGTAGATAATTCATAGCTTAATTTACCGGTGAGGCTAGGACTTATACGAACTCCTGAAATTAAAAAAATAGATTTTGAAGTGCGCATATATATGCCTGTTAGAAAAGGTAATTTATTGTGATTCAACCAACTAACTCCATAAATCATATCGGAAATGTCTGCTGAATCTGCAGGAAGTTTTGGCCCATTAAAATATAAACCCTCCTTCCATATAAGATTTTCGATCTTTAATTTATTTTTTTCGTTTAGCTTAAGGGCTAAGCTCATATTAGTCGATAATCTTATTCTTTTTCTAACTTGGGCATCATTCATTATAGCATAATTGGGCTTCAATAAGTTGTTAAAAGCGATACCCGTTTCAAATTCTAAATCCTGAAGTGTTAATTGATATAATAAGCCAAAAGACATATTAAAATAATCCGTCGTATTGATCGTATAATTAATTCTGTTATCACTTGGATTATACTTAAATCCTCCTACATCTAAAAGCACACTGTAGCCGCCTTTATTTTCATCAACAATACCGCGACAATAAGAAAAATTAAGACCCACTCGTAGATTATGCTTTTTGGATATGAGCTGATTTATATCCTCAAAAAGATCAACATTATTGTCATTATTTTTATTCTGATTCTTTTCTTTATTATTGTTTAATTGAAAATTCTTAGATGCATATAGTCCAAAATATGAACCTGAGATAACAAAATTATTACCACTCGTACTCATATAATTTGAACCAACTGCCCAGTCCTTATTTTTACCAAAACGTTGATCAACTGAAATATTGTATATGTCATTAATTAAAGACCCATAAAACGCTTTTTTGAAAGCTCCGTTTTTGGATGTATTATAAAAAGATCCTACTCGTACATTTCCATTAAAATTACCAGTATTCGCAGGATTAATGATGAGTGGCAGATCATTATATAAGGGAACTCGGGGATCCTGAGCTAGAGCAGTTGAAGTATAAAAAAATAAAATGAAGGGAAAATAAAAATTAGCTAAATTAATACGCATTATCATCTCCTTTAAAGGTTAAGAAAATAGTTTTAATAATTATTTTTATATCGATAAAAAAAGTCCAGTTTTCCAAATACCATACATCATGCTCAACGCGCTTCGTCATTTTATCTCCGGTCAAATCTCCCCTGTAACCATTTACTTGTGCCCAGCCCGTTATGCCCGGCTTTAAGAAATGCCTGACCATAAAGGTGTTGATGATCTTACCGTATTCTTCTGTGTGTTTCAGCATATGAGGCCTAGGACCTACAATACTCATATCTCCTTTCAGGACATTATAAAACTGAGGAAATTCGTCAAGATTAGATTTTCTCAGAAATCTCCCGATGGGCGTAAATCTATCATCCTCCTTATCCGCCGATTTATGATCAGATTCCCCATTAACATACATAGATCTGAATTTATAGCAATTGAAAACTTTGCCGTTTCTTCCGGATCTCTTTTGGATAAAAAAGACCGGACCTCTTGATGTAATTTTAATAAGAATGGCCAACAGCAGATATATCCACCAGAAAATCAGAAAAAAGAATAAACTAGAAAAAGCAACATCAAATAATCGTTTGACAAATCGGTTTTCAATATTCTCCAGTGGCTCTTTTCTCATACAAATAACCGGCAAACCATTTTCAATTTTAAGATTGACAGAGCGTAGAAAGAAAATATCAAAGTTGGGAATATATTTGAATCTTATAAAATGTTGATCGGCTTTCCTGATAAAGTCCTGCAATAGTTCATTTGCCGGCAAAATAGTGGAGTAAATTTCATTTACATTGTTGGATATGGCATATTGCAAACATCTTTCAACAGCAGAATGATCGTTTTTTTCAAAATTCAGATCATCAAAATATCCAAAAAATTCATATCCGGAATCGGGTCTCTTTAAAAATGATTCAGCTTTTTGAGATATAGGACAATTGCCAATTAAAATAACTCTTCTTCTGTCACGTTTTAAAGGCCTGATGGTCGGCTTAAATACAAGAAAGAGGTATCTGGACAACAGTATGCAAGAAATCTGCATAGCATAGTATATGCCCATTTGTAGCCTTGAGGTATTATATTTCTGTGTTATAAAGAAACATATCAGCATCAATAAGAAATGAATAAAATGAATACTGATGGTCTTTCTGGCAAGAAGATGAAAAGTAATCTCCGTAAAATAAAATTTAGTTTGGTATGATACAACCAACCACAATAAATTGACCAAAATAAAATATTCTCCCCACAAATGGTTATATGTAATACCCGTCAGTTTATTGCTAATATAAATACTAACAAGGCAGGTTATGTTTAGGAAAATTAAATCCAACAGCAAAAACGAATTTCTCAAAATGGAATTATACCTTAACATCTCAATATTTTTTAAATCTCTTCGAATTCATTGATAAACCGGTTTAATACTATTTCTTTCTTTAAGTTGTTATTTGCGAACTGTATGGCGTTTTTTTTGAGGCAGTTGGCATACTCATCATTTTGGGCTAAAAAATTAATAGCCCTTATTATTTCGTCAGCCTGATCAGGCCTGACCACATACCCCAGATGATTATCCTTTAATATATTATACAATGTAGAATGAACAGGTGCTGTTGCCAGAACCAGCCCCCCTACAGCCATCATATTGGTAAGCTTACTGGGGAGTACCAGATCCGCAGCGTTTTCTTTTTGAAGGATCAGGTGTAACCAGGCGATATTTAAAAGTTGATTAAAAATATACACAGGCTGTAAATCAATAAAGCAGACATTAGACAGATGACGACTAATGAATTTATTCTTTAATTGCTCCATATAAGGACCACTGCCGGATATTACAAAGAGAAAATCCGAATGAATACGATAATAATAATCTATAACGGAAATCAAAATCTCTAATCCCTGTTTTTCACCTACAGCTCCCGAGTAAAAAATAATTTTCTTGTTTTGAGGTATCCCTAATTCATTCAGTATATCATAGTTTGGATGGGTGGCATATACTTTGCCATCATCTATCCAGTTTGGAAATAATATCTTCTTTTTAATAGGAACAGATTTGGCCGATATTCTGTTTAACATGCCTGATGAAATTGTGCTGACAGCACTCGAATTTTTCAGAATATATCTCTCAATTCTTTTGAGTGTTTGTAACAAGAAGGGTCTTTTAATCATTTGTAACTGACTGGCTGCATCTATCTGAAGATCCTGTATGTGATATATTAATTTAGAATTTCGGTTCCAGTATTTTAACCAAATTCCGTTAAGACCAGTAAATAAAGAAGGTGAAACCGTAACAATAAGATCAAATTGTTTTTTCTTTAATAACAACAGAAGTGTGCCGATGAATGAACTGACAAAGAAAGACAGATCCTGAATAATTCTGTAAAATGTTGTGATTTTTTTAGGAACATAAATAGGGCAGCGCAGCACATTTACGCCATCAATGTACTCGTTTTGAAATTTGAATTTTGAATACCCGGCCTTAATTTTCCAGTCCGGGTAATAGGGAAGACCTGTCAGCACCTGAACATTAAATTTTTTTTCAGCCAGATAAACAGCCATCTCTCCGGTATATTTACCAATACCCGTAAGCTCGGGAAAGTAATTCATTCCTATAATCAAAATACGCTTCACTCCTGAATAATATTTGCCGTTTATTTACAGCTTCGCTACCCTTAGTCACATCCATTCATGATTAATAAATCAAAATAACTAAGCAAGTAGGCATAAAAACTTCTCAAAGTTATTTGCATACTACACCCAAAAACTTGACATAACCTAATTTAAAAATCAGATAATAAATAGATAATAATTATTTAATAGTGGCGGCGATAGCGTGTATTTTATAGCTATATAATCAAGTCCTATGTTATATAATTGTAAACCTTTCTGCTTGTAAAAAATTATGCTTTTGTTTTTGCTAATTTGGCTGCATTCCTGATTTGATTAAGATTCACCATACATACTATGATATTAAATCTTCA
>JBKDRQ010000203.1:0-4689 GCA_046341135.1 Bacteroidota bacterium | reverse complement strand
GATTTAGCGAAAATAATCAGGTGCCTGCTATTCAATTGACAACGGTTCCGACTTATGCCGATCTAGCTGCTTATATAGCTAAAGAATTGAAGATAGTCGGAATTCAATTAAACATAGAAGTGATTCCCAAGAGTTTATTGCTAACGCAAATGGCTAATAATAATGTGTCTTTTTTCCGGGGAAGCTGGATTGCGGATTATCCGGATGCGGAAAATTTTTTGAGTGTTTTCTATTCAAAGAATCCTTCACCTCCCAATTACACACGTTATACAAATCTTCGATTTGATGCATTATATGAGGCTTGTCTGCAGGAAGAAAATATCAAGAGTAGAATGTCTTTATACCGAAAGATGGACAGTCTGATAATGGAAGACGCTCCTGTCATTCCTTTATGGTATGACCAAGTGATTCATCTCGTTCAGCCAAATGTTAAAGGATTTAAGCCTCATCCTTTGAATTTGCTGGAGTTGAGGAGGGTGAGGAAGTTGTAGGTTTTGAAGTTGTCAGTTATCGGTTGACAGTTAAATCCAATAAAACATACTTCTCAATTCTTTCTAAGTTTTGAGTTAAAGATCTTCTCAAACTTTTCCACTTTGGGTTGCACTACGTACGTGCAATAAGGATTCAGGTTTTTATTGAGATTAAAATAGTTCTGATGATAATCTTCTGCTTCGAAATAATTTTTATAAGGTTCGATGGTGGTGACGATTGTTTTTTCGAATGCGCCACTTTTTTCTAATTCCGATTTATAATAATCGGCTTTTTGCTTTTGTTCATCATTGTGATAAAAGACTACACTTCTGTATTGCGGACCTATATCATTTCCCTGTTGATTCGGAGTGGTGGGGTCGTGGGTTTTCCAGAAAATTTCAAGCAATTCATCGTATGAAATTTTTGAAGGATCAAATACGATCTGCGCTACTTCCACATGGCCGGTATTTTTTTCGCAAACCTGCTCGTAGGTGGGATTCATGACATGTCCGCCGCAATAACCGCTTTTTACTTTGAGTACGCCTTCTACTCTTTGGAATATGGCTTCCACGCACCAGAAGCATCCTGCTCCGAAAGTGGCGGTGTCAATAGCTGTTGTTTCCTGTCCGGTCATATAAAAATTATTTAAGTTGTTAGTGCTGGACTTAGCCGTATTTCTGGTTTCAACATTTGCACAGGCTAAAATGTTTGAGATGAACATCGCCAACATAATTCCTTTGAGTACAAACTGCATAGATCCTGTAAAATTCATACGTATTGCAATTTAGCAGGTGTTCGGCTGAATCCTTCATTTTGTGTAGCCAGATTCCTGCTAATTTTGCAGCTTTAACAGTTTTTTGCATGCAGATTTATCCGGATACGGCCATACAGCAGTTGGAATTTGATCAGATGAAAGGCTTGCTGCATGGATATTGTGCTACCGATCAGGCAAAAACAGCAGCACTTAACTTATCCGTCAGTACTTCTGAATCGGTTATCAGACTTGCCCTTCAGCAGACGGATGAGTATTTGCATTTATTAAATCAGCAACAAGGGGTAGCAGGTGATTTCAGTACCAATTTGAAAAAAGAGTTACGATTGCTGCAGATTGAGGGCGCTGTATTTGATGAAAAGCAACTGGTGGAAGTCAGAAAGATGCTGGATGCGGCTTTTCTGATGTTTAAATGGTTTGATACAGATCGTCGCACTGCCTATCCGGGCTTGTATCAATTATTGGGAGAACGGAAATATCAGGATGAGATAAGGCAATTGATAACGGAGGTGGTGGATGATTTTGGGAATGTGAGAGATAATGCCAGCGAGGCCCTGCGCAATATACGTGTCGATTTAACAAGGGCGAGACATGCATTGCGCAGGGCTTTTGATCACGTGCTCAAAAAATGGCAGAAGCTCGATTACGTGGCTGAAATAGAAGAATCTTTTCTAAGCGGCAGGAGAGTAGTTGCTATTTATGCCGAACACAAACGTGCCGTCAAAGGCATCTTGCATGGGGAGTCTGAATCCAGAAGAATTGTTTTCGTCGAGCCCGAAGAAACCATCGAACTGAATAATGAAGTTTTCAGTCTGGAACGCGACGAGCGACAGGAGATTTATAAAATTCTAAAATTACTTACGGCACAACTTGCTGCTTATTCCCCTGATATCAATGCCTATTATCAAATCATTGGTCAGTTTGATTTTGTACGTGCCAAAGCAAAGCTGGCACTTTCCATGAATGCTTCCTGTCCGCAACTGCAGACAAAACCCATCATTCAACTGAAAGACGCCTATCATCCGCTGCTGTATTTGCACAACAAGACGCTGCATAAAAATACAGTTCCGGTTAATCTGTCGCTTGATGCCAATAAACGCTTAATGATTATTTCCGGTCCCAATGCAGGCGGTAAAACCGTTACATTAAAAACCGTCGGTCTGCTTCAACTCATGCTGCAGTCGGGCTTGCTGGTCCCCGCACATCCGCAAAGCAGCTTTGGTATCTTTAAAAAAATCATGATTCACATCGGAGATACGCAGAGTATTGAACAGAATCTGAGTACATACAGCAGTCACTTATTGCATCTCAAATATTTTATGGAGCATGCCGATGCACATACTTTGTTTTTCATTGATGAACTGGGCAGCGGTAGCGATCCCAATCTGGGCGGTGCTTTCGCGGAAGTGATTCTGCAGGAACTGGTCAACAAAAAATCATTCGGTATTGTAACTACGCATTACCTCAATCTTAAACTCATGGCCGATCATGTGCCGGGGATTCTCAATGCGGCAATGGGTTTTGATGAAACAACGATGTTGCCTTTATATCAACTGATCATAGGAAAGCCGGGAAGTTCCTACACCTTTGCGATTGCCGAAAGAATAGGACTACCCAAACATCTCATTGAAGAAGCCCAAAAAAGGGTCAATCAGAATCATTATCGCCTCGATAAATTATTGAATCAAACACAGCAACAGTTAAGAATCGTTGCGGAAAAAGAAAAATCTTTAAAGCGACTGATTTATGAAAATAACGAACTTAAAAGTAAACTCAGCAATCAGCTGGATCGTGAGCAACATCGGCAGCAGGTGGAGTTGCTTAAACAAAAAAACAAAATCAATGAAGAGCGATTGGTGGAATTAAAAGATCTCGATCGCAAGTTGAAAGCCATCATTCAGGAGTGGAGAAGAGCAGAGGATAAGTCGAACGCCATGAAACAGATTCAGATTTTGCTGTTCGGACAAAAACAAAAAATGACGATCACAAAAAAGGAAAAGCAAATCCTGGATCAGTATGAAGAGACGGGCGGTGAAATTGAAACCGGTGCTTTAGTTAGAAGTATTACTAATAGAAAAGTAGGTGTTGTGAAAGAAGTACGCGGCAAACAAGTGTTTGTTCAGATCGGTAACCTGCCAATCTCTATCAGAAAAGAAGATTTGGTAAGGGTAGTGAAGAAAGAGCAATAAAAATTTACTTAGAAGTAACGCTTAGGCACAGGTCGGGAGACCTGCGCCAGTATGTATGGTAAAGAAACAATGACAACCAAGAGAACAACTACAACTATGAGAACTGTCTTCGTTTTTAACTATTTTCGCACCGCATTCGACCTCTAAATATTTTAATTCTTCATCATGAGCAAATTTTCCCAATTCAACTTCTCCGGCAAAAATGTATTGATCAGTGTAGATTTCAATGTTCCTTTGGATAAAGCTACGTATGCTATTACCGATGACACGCGCATCAGAGCAGCAATCCCTACTATTAAAAAAATATTAGCGGATGGAGGAAGCGTTATTTTAATGAGTCACATGGGTCGCCCGAAAGAAGGTCCGGAAGAAAAATCATCTTTGAAACATTTGATTGCACATCTGCAACAGGTTCTTGGTGTGGATGTCTTATTTGCAAATGATTGCATCGGTGATGAAGCGTATAGGTTGTCCTCTTCATTACAAGGCGGACAAGTATTGCTGCTGGAGAATTTACGTTTCTACAAAGAAGAAGAAAAAGGAGATGATGCATTTGCAGAGAAATTAAGCAAACATGGCGATGTATATGTAAATGATGCCTTTGGTACGGCGCACCGTGCGCATGCTAGCACAGCGGTCATTGCAAAATATTTCTCCAATGAAAATAAAATGTTTGGGTTGCTGATGGAAGGAGAGGTAGCTGCAGGAGAAAAAGTATTATTGAATGCACAAAAACCTTTTACCGCTATCATCGGTGGGGCTAAAGTGAGTGACAAAATTCTGATTATTGAAAATCTGCTCGACAGAGCTACGGATATCATCATCGGAGGCGGAATGGCCTATACATTCTGGAAAGCGCAAGGAAAACAAATTGGGAATTCGCTTTGCGAAGATGATCGTTTGTCGCTGGCACTGGAAATCTTAGAGAAAGCAAAATCAAAAGGGGTGAATATACATCTGCCGGCAGACAGCACGATTGCTGATAAATTTGCCGCTGATGCCAGTACAGATAATTGCGAGAGCGGTAATATCCCAAGCGGCTGGATGGGACTTGATATCGGCAAACAAGCCATTTCAGATTTCAAACAAGTTATTCTGAAAAGCAAAACCATTTTATGGAACGGACCTATGGGTGTTTTTGAAATGGAGAAATTTCAGGAAGGAACAAAATCCATCGCGCTCACGGTTGCGGAAGCCACGGCCAACGGAGCGTATAGTCTGGTAGGTGGTGGCGACAGTGTTGCTGCCGTTAATATG
>JBKDRQ010000202.1:0-2642 GCA_046341135.1 Bacteroidota bacterium | reverse complement strand
ACCCTTGTTTGTTGTAAAATCACTTCGCTAAGCCATATCTTATAGGGGTCTTTTATACCCTTCCAAGGCATAACCCGGTTATTTTTTTGATGGTGCCATCGAAGAAGAATTTGTTTGAATTTTTGTGATTTATAATTAGACATTTTACTAATATCCTTTATTTTTGTTTAATTTTATTTAAGTCAGAACAAACAATTTTTATTAAAATATGCCGTTAATAATCAAATACTTAGTATTAAATTTTTCTAATATTATTTTTTTTTGCATCTTTAACGCATACAATCATTTGTTTGTTTTAGTCAATTTAAAACCCATTTCATGAGAAAGGCTGATCTAGTTAACCAAATTTCAGAAAAAACTGGCATTCCCAAAGTGGATGTTTTAATCACCTTGGAAACTCTCTTTAAAGAGGTAAAAGAGTCCTTATCCAAAGGTCAAAATATTTATGTGAGGGGCTTTGGAAGCTTTATAACAAAGAAGCGTGCTGCCAAAATAGGTAGAAATATCAAAAGAAACACGGCAGTACATATTCCTGAGCATTTTATCCCTGCTTTCAAGCCGGCTAAGGAGTTTGTGCAGGAGGTAAAAGAAAATCACCATCATACTACTTCCTCCAAAACTTCCGTATAACTTCAGTTTTATTGAGTTAGTTTTGCTGTTCAACTGAAAAAAGTGAACAGGCAGCAGATTTATGTGATTATCATTGCAGCAACAACGGTTGCACTATTGTTTTTTTGGGGACGCACAAAGCCCAAAACCTCCAAAACAGACCCAGTTTCCCAAACTGCAGGGATGAAGAATAGTGGGGATACCCTTTCCTTTGAATCTATGCTGACGGTCTCAAAGAAAAGACTTTCTGCGGAAAGTCTGCAATGGGTAAAAAAAGTTGAGGAACAAATCATTACAGCAGATATTCCCTCTAAAATTAGTGGCTACCGGCAACTATCCAGATTCTGGATGGATAGTGTTGGCGCCTTTGTTCCCTACGTTAAATATCTTGGAGAGGCGGCTAAGTTGGAAAATTCAGAGAAAAGCCTCACCTTTGCAGCCCATTTGATGTTGGCAGAGCTCCCCTCGGTGTCGGAGCAACCCCTACAGATATGGCTGGCTAAAGAATCCAGAGAGTTGTTTGAAAAGGCGAAAATGCTGAATCCATCCAATGATTCAACGTTGGTAGGTTTGGGAAGTTGTTACTTTTTTGGTGCAGGTGGTAATGAGCCCCCCATGAAAGGGATCATGTTGGTAAGGGATGTGGCAGAGAGAAATCCTAACAACGTGTTTGCCCAATACATGTTGGGAATCGGAGCTACTATAAGCAGGCAGTTTGACAAAGCTGTCGAAAGATTTAAAAAAGTAGTCCAGCTTGAACCAGATAACATAGAAGCCTGGTTGAGATTGGCGGATGTGAGTGAACAGATGGGAGATAAGGCGTCAGCAAAAAAGTATTATCAGTCCTTCCTGGAGGTTGTGAAAAGACAGGATGCGGCAGGTAAGTTTAAAGCTAACCCGGAAATGATTCGCCAGATTGAAACACATATTGATACATTAAAATAATTATTAACTGAACTAAAATCTTATTGAGTATGCCTTGCGGTAAAAAAAGAAAGCGTCATAAGATAGCGACACACAAGCGTAAGAAGCGTCTGAGAAAGAATCGTCATAAGAAGAAGAATAAATAAGCTTCTCTTATTATAGTGCCTTATATATCATTAGGCTAAGCTTTCTGTTGCCGTGCAGACCATTAATGGTTGCTTGTATTAATAGCTGCACAAAAGGCATCCTTCCTGATCAGGTGAGGTAAGATGGTTCAATTAAAAGAGGCAAATTGTGAACAAGGAACTGATCATCAATTCAGCCCCGTCAGGGGTGGAAATTGCTTTATTGGAAAATAAACATCTCGTTGAGTTTCATCAGGAAAGTCACAACGCGAGTTTTACAGTAGGTGATTTATATCTGGGAAAAGTAAAAAAACTTGTACCGGGTATGAATGCTGCTTTTGTGGACGTAGGTTTTGAAAAAGACGGATTTTTACATTATACTGATCTTAGTCCCTATATCCGTTCCCTCATAAAATTTACACAACAGAACATTAATCATTCGGAAGAGGAGCCAGCGGATTTTTCCAATTTCAAGAATGAGCCTGAAATCATTAAAACAGGAAAAATTAGTGAGGTTTTTAATAATAAGCCCTCCATTCTCGTACAAATTTTAAAGGAACCTATTGCCGCAAAGGGTCCGCGCCTGAGTTGTGAAGTTTCCCTGCCCGGACGTTTTGTAGTGGTAACACCCTTTAATGATATTGTTGCAGTATCTCGCAAGATTCATTCGTCTGAGGAGCGCAAACGACTTCAAAAAATCGTGGAAGCTATAAAGCCAAAAAATTTTGGTGTCATTGTAAGAACAGCAGCAGAGGGAAAAAATACAGCAGAACTGCATGACGATCTGAATAATTTGGTAAATACCTGGAAAGAGATTCAGCGAAATCTTAAAGGTGCTACGCCTCCTTCAAAAATTTTAGGCGAAAAAGACAAAACCACCAGCATCCTTCGTGATCTTCTGAATGCTGACTTCAATCGTATTGTGGTGAATGATAAAAATATTTATCAGGATGCCCGTGCATATCTGCAAAAAATCGCTCCCGA
>JBKDRQ010000201.1:0-6013 GCA_046341135.1 Bacteroidota bacterium | reverse complement strand
GATCATATTGCTGCTCCGTATGCATACCTTTGAAAGATGTAGTTTTGTGATAAATATTTCACCCTCAAAATTAGCTGAAAGAAATTAATGTTTACACTGAATTGTAAAGGAAGGCTGCTAAGTATAGATCAGCCGGTTGTTATGGGTATATTGAATATCACCCCCGACTCATTTTATGCAGGTAGCAGATTTTATGATGACGAATCTGTAGTAAAGGCAGCCACTAAGATGATAGAGGAAGGGGCTGCCATCATTGATATAGGCGGACAAAGTACGCGACCGGGAGCAGAGAAAATTTCTGAAAAAGAAGAAATTGAAAGAGTCGTTCCCGCAATTGAAATCATCAAAACAACCTTTCCTGATATTTTCATTTCTATTGACACGTACTATTCCTCCGTCGCAAATCATGCAGTAAAAGCCGGAGCTGATATGGTGAATGACATCAGTGCGGGATTGTTAGACAGCCAAATGCCTGCAGAGGTTGCCCGACTCAACGTGCCCATCATTGCCATGCACATGAAAGGGGATCCGCAAACGATGCAGAAGTTTACGCAATATGAAAACATAATCAAGGAACTGATCGACTACTTTACGCAAAGAATTAAACAGCTTGAATCAGACGGCATTAAAGATATAATTATTGATCCCGGATTTGGCTTTGCCAAAACCATCGAACAGAATTTTTTTCTATTGTCACAAATGGAGGCATTCAGGATTTTAAACAAACCAGTGCTTGCCGGACTAAGCAGAAAATCGATGATTTATAAAACACTCCATCTTACTCCTGAAGAAGCGCTGAACGGAACTTCTGTTTTGAACACCATCGCCCTTACCAAAGGAGCCTCGATTCTAAGAGTGCATGATGTAAAAGAAGCAGCAGAATGTATAAAGCTGACAAGCAGGCTACATACTTCCACTTAGAAACTTAAATTGAATTTCGCAGCTACAAAAAAGCCGTGTAATTTGTATTCAAATCCATCCCCATGAATAAAATCATATTACCTCCGGCTATCCTTTCAACCTTACTTCCTAATCATACAAGGATTGAAAGTTCCGACAACAATCTTTATCTACTCAGAGAAAAATTTCAAACGCACAAATTAACCATCTCCAACTTATATCGGTTATTTTTTGGCATGGAACCTGCCTCTGCAAAAGAGCAAAAGGAAAGTAATATTGATGCTTCAGCACACGATTACTACAGCAGTTACGAGTAATACAGCAGCATTAATAATGGCTATGCGGTGCAAGATAATGCTGCACGTAATCCTGTACTCCCGCTTCTAATTCGGTAAACGGCTGCGTGTAACCTGCCTGTCTGATCTTATGCATATCAGCCTCCGTAAAGTACTGATACTTGTCTCTGATATCTTCGGGCATATCGATGTATTCAATATTGGGTGTAAGACCCTGTGCGCTGAAGGTAGCGGCAACCAGATCATAAAAACTACGCGCCTTACCCGTTCCCAAATTATAAAGACCTGATTTAAATCCGGCAGGGGCGGTTACAGACAAATCCTTGCCCTCCGATAACTGATCTGATGAATGTACGAGCAACCAACCTATTACAGCCACCACATCTTTTACATAAATAAAATCTCTCAGCTGCCAACCATCTTTATATTCCGGCCTATGAGAGCGGAATAATTTCACCTTGCCGTTTTCTTTAATCTGGTTAAAAGCATGGAATATCACACTGGCCATCCTGCCTTTGTGATATTCATTGGGGCCATATACATTAAAGAATTTTAATCCTGCCCAGAATGGCGGATGTATTTCTTCATGCAATACCCATTTATCGACCTCATTTTTAGAAACCCCATAAGGATTTAGTGGCTCTAATTGAAAGGGTAATGCATGGTCGTCTTTATATCCCAACTGACCATCCCCATAAGTTGCTGCGGAAGATGCATAGATCAAAGGAATTTGCTGTATCGCACAGTAGTTCCATATTTTTTGCGTGTACTCTACGTTTAATTCCTGATGAATACGATAGTCGAATTCAGTAGTATCTGTACGCGCACCTAAGTGAATGATGTAAGCTGGTGGTTTAGGTTGTTGCTGCAGCCATTCAAAAAAATCAGCACGCTCAACAAATGCCTGAATATTTTTCTTTTCAAGGTTAGGCTTTTTGGGAATACTGCTGAAATCATCCACTGCAACAATATTGGTATATCCTTTATCGAGCAGCCATCTGATCATACAACTGCCAATAAAGCCGGCCGCTCCTGTTACAATGATTTGCTGATTCTTATTCATGACCCATATATGTTTCAATTGCTTTGTCGTACAAATGTTTCCAATCTCCGATTCCTCCCCAATGATTTCCGTCAACCAGAATACTATTTTCTGTTACCGTACCCAACACAGCGAATGCATGATTACCGCATGTTTGTTTGAAAAGATCCATTTTTTCAGCAGAAAGAGAAACAACCACCCTGCTTTGGGCTTCACCAAACCAGTAAGCATCCTTGCGAATAGAAGCATCTGCTTGTTGCACATCAAAACCAAGATTATTCGTAAAGCATGACTCTATCAGATTTACAAATAATCCACCCTCGCTAATATCATGAGCAGATGAGATAATTTTATTTTGAATAAGCTTTTTTACCAGTTGCTGGAGCTGATACTCTTCTTCCAGATCAAAGTGAGGGGCAGGACTATGTTCCACTCCGGCAATCTTATGCAAATATTCACTGCTATTCAGATCATTCCTGGAAACACCAAGCATGACAATGACATCACCGGGCTTTTTATAATGCAGCGTCATTTGATGACTTAGCTGCTCTAGCAATCCAACCATACCTATGGTAGGTGTGGGATAAACAGGTCCATCAGGATTTTGATTATAGAAACTGACATTACCTCCGGTAACAGGTGTATCGAATTTGCGACAGGCATCTCCCATGCCTTTGATGGCATGTACAAACTGATAATAAACTTCCGGATCATAAGGGTTACCAAAATTGAGACAGTTGGTTACCCCCAGCGGATTGGCGCCACTGCAGACGATATTTCTAGCTGCTTCGCTTACGGCAATCATGGCTCCCTTATAAGGATCTGCATATACATATCTGCTATTACAGTCTACCGTTACCGCCAAAGCACGATCCGTTCCTTTGATCCATACCAAAGGTGCATCGCAGGGTGCATTCGTAAACATATTAGCCGTACCCACCATACTATCGTACTGTGTATATATCCACCTTTTAGAAGCGATATTAGGAATCTGAACCAGTTTTTCTGCAACTGATTTAAGATCTCCAGGAACCTCAATTTTATTTACATCAAAAGCATTAATCTTTTCCAGATAGGCCGGAGTTTTATACGCACGATCATATTGCGGTGCACCTCCTCCGAGCACCAGCACTTCGGCAGGAATTTCGGCGTCCAGTTCATCATTCATATAAAAACGCAATAATCCATCTCCCGTCACTTCTCCGATTTCAGAGCAAGGCAGATCCCATTTTTCAAAAACTTTTTGCACCAGTGCTTCCTTCCCTTTCTCCACCACCATCAACATACGCTCCTGGCTTTCGCTTAACAACAACTCCCAGGTTTTCATATTTTGCTGACGGGTGGGTACTTTATCCAGATCAATACGCATACCCACGCCACCTTTCGCACTCATTTCTGCAGTGGAGCAAATAATACCTGCTGCACCCATATCCTGCATACCCACAACAGCACCCGTCTGAATAACTTCCAGACAAGCTTCGAGCAATTTCTTTTCCTGGAAAGGATCTCCTACCTGTACGGCAGGCAACTCTTCCGCACTTTCTTCGGTGATATCTGCACTGGCAAAACTGGCGCCTCCAATCCCATCTTTCCCCGTTGCGCTTCCTACAAAAAATACAGGATTACCAATACCTTCAGCTGTTGCAGATACCGTTTCACCCGCTTTTACAATACCCACACTCATCGCATTGACCAGCGGATTGGTATGATAGCAGGATTCAAAGTAAGCTTCACCACCTACTGTTGGCACGCCAAAACAGTTACCATAATGACCAATGCCATGCACGACTCCAGCCAGCAAATGTTGGGTTTTAGCAGCGGAAAGATTTCCAAATCTTAAAGAATTAAGTGCGGCGATGGGACGTGCTCCCATTGTAAAAATATCTCTGTGAATCCCTCCTACTCCCGTCGCGGCCCCCTGAAAAGGCTCAATAGCCGAAGGGTGGTTATGACTTTCTATTTTAAATACCACACCCATCCCCTCTCCGATGTCCATAAGGCCGGCATTTTCCTCACCGGCTTTCACCAGCATCCTTCCTCCTTCCCGGGGCAGGGTCTTTAGCCATTTTATTGAATTTTTATAACTGCAGTGTTCGCTCCACATGCCACTGAATGCGCACAGCTCGTTAAAATTGGGCGTGCGCCCCAGTTTTTGTTTGATCAATTCAAATTCTTCTTCCGTTAATCTAAGCTGTTGTGCTGTTTTTACTGTTACTTCCATAATGATTTGAAAGGCCAAAAGTACAGCATCGAAATAAATAGGACGTTGACTTCAAGAAATATTTTATTTTCGGGCGACAATCATGGAAGCATTCATCGTCATAATATACCTGACAATTTTCATCTGGCTTATTCTAAAAATAAATTTTTTTAAGAAAAGCGGATTAACCCGCTTCTGGCTTACCACATTTTTCCTGGTTAAAGTTACAGCCGGAATACTATATGGTATTTTTCATAAAACCATACCCCATTATGCTGTTGCCGCAGACACGTGGCGTTTTTTCTATGAAAGCAAACTACAAACGAATTTATTATTAAATAATCCCGTTCGATTTTTTCGTGAACTGACAGACAACCCCTATGATAAAAACTACCGGCATTTTTTTTCGAACCAGAATTCTTTCTGGAACGATTTAAGAGAAATATTCATGATCAAACTTGTTGCAGTCATGAATATATTCAGTGGACACAGATACTACGTTAATGTGGTGATATTCTCTTTCCTTACTTACTTTGGACCGGTTGCTTTTATAAGGGTAATGAAAGATATATTTAAAGGGAAACTCGCCATTATTGCCGGTACAACATTTATGATCCCTTCATTTATTTTCTGGACATCCGGCATTCATAAGGACGGGATTGTTTTTTTGGTAATTGGATTAACAACCTATCATTTATATAATTACTTTAAAAATAAGCAATCGAAAAAATCACTCCTCTATATTACACTACTTTTAATTGGCTTATTTCCTTTAAGAAATTATGTCGTATTAGCAATGATACCGGCAATTTTCGCCTGGTGGTGGTCTACAAAAATGAATTCCAACAAATGGCTTCCTTTTGTTTTAACCGGCATAGCCTGCATCAGTATATTATTTACTACGAAATATATTTTCCCAAAAATTAATTTACCTGTAGCCATCGTTATGAAACAGAATAGTTTCAGAGCGCTCGGAGGGGAATCCATATTGCCTCAGCCTTCATTGTCCTCAGACATCCGGAGTTTTATAAAAAATGCACCGAACGCGCTGAATCATGCCCTTGCAAGACCTTATCTGAATGAAGCAGATTCAATTGCTGTTTTTTTAAGCGCACTGGAAATCATCTTATTTTGGCTTTTTGTCTTCATTTGGTTCTTTAGATACTCAGATAATCCTTATAAACACCCTGCGATTATGTTTTTACTCATGATTTCCATTGCTGTCTTGTTATTAACGGGATACATAGTGCCGCAAATGGGTGCCATCGTACGTTATAGAAGTATTTTTCTACCTCTAATCATTATTCCCGTGATGTGTACTACGAAATGGAGAAAAACATATTAAATTTATTTATATTTAATAAAATAAGCCATTCCATCCTATTTTTATTAAACAAAAACAGTAATTCTTATACAAAAATTTGAACAATCCGATAATTTATCCCCATTAACATCATAAAAGAGCACCAATTCGATATTTTTTCGTTTTTTTGCATCCTAAATTTATTCCGATGCAATCATTACGATTTCAAGCAATCAAAAAATTAGGAGCAGCTTCTCCGGCATCTGTTTCAG
>JBKDRQ010000200.1:0-5548 GCA_046341135.1 Bacteroidota bacterium | reverse complement strand
AATAAAAATTGATGTGAATGATGACATCATTCACATGATGGCTTTTACCGCACATAAAATGTACGGCCCCAAAGGGGTTGGCGCTTTATATGTAAGAAGAAAAAATCCCCGCATTGAACTCATGCCTCAAATTACCGGCGGAGAGCAGGAAAACAACAGGCGAAGCGGAACATTGAACGTACCGGGAATTGTTGGTTTTGGCGAAGCAGCAGCGTTGTGCCTTCATCATATGGAAGAAGAAGAGACATTGATCCGTCAGTTAAAAAAACAAATAGAAGATCATACACTGAATCATTTAGGCGCCCATATTCATGGACATAATCAACATCGCCTACCCCATATCAGCAATATATTTTTCCCTTCCTACAAAGGCAAATCATTAATTCCTGACTTATGTATGAGTCTGGCCTTATCCGCCGGAAGCGCATGCAATAGCGGCCATACACAAGGAAGCCATGTACTTAAAGCAATGGGGTTGTCCCCTGATGAAATAAGCAAATCGCTGAGGATAAGCATAGGTCGGTTTACCACTCAAGAAGACATATCCATTGTTACAAATAGCCTCAATAAGATAATAGGGTAAGATTAAGCTCTTACGATTTTGTTAAATCTGCCATGAAACCTGCACTGAAATCCTGTCAGGTTTATTAATTTACATGCTGTTAGGCACTCAAATTGATTATTATACTTTGATTTTAATAAAGGAAAAAAATATACATATGAAATGCCCATAACGAAAATTCGATACCAACTGGGATGAATATTTAAAGGGCATAACATATGGCAATTAAAAACAATAATAAATACGCATATGAAAACAAAGCAGATTCTAGTAATGATTGCGGTAAGCGCAGGCACTTCCCTCGCCAGCGTTTTCATGTATGCTAAATTCCTGGCTCTGAATCCATCAGTACCGTTCAGCCAATCTCAGCCACCTGCAAATTATGCAGGACTTTTCGACAGTGGGGCTCATGGTGCAGGTCCTGTGGATTTTGAAGCAGCTTCTACAACTGCCGTACCCGCCGTAGTACATATCAAAGCAAAAACCAATCCGGTACAAACCAATATTCAAAGAAGACGCAGTCCGTTCAGTGATTTCTTTGGAGATGATTTTTTTAATGACTTCTTTGGTGACCGCATGCAAACCGTTCCTCAGATGGCGAGCGGCAGCGGCGTATTTATTTCTTCAGATGGCTATATCGTTACCAACAACCATGTAATAGATCAGGCTGATGAAGTTACGATTACATTAAACAACAAAAAACAATACAAAGCCAAAGTAGTGGCAACAGACCCCAATACTGACCTTGCTGTATTAAAAGTAGATGGCACAGGATTCCCTTATCTGCTCTACGGCAATTCTGATGA
Source organism: Bacteroidota bacterium (assembly GCA_046341135.1). Taxonomy (GTDB): domain Bacteria; phylum Bacteroidota; class Bacteroidia; order Chitinophagales; family Chitinophagaceae; genus Lacibacter. The sequence goes on along the minus strand of JBKDRQ010000200.1, from coordinate 4,180 downwards.
TGTTCGTTTGGGACAGTGGGTTTTAGCTGTAGGTTATCCGCTCACGTTAGAAACAACTGTAACGGCAGGTATCATTAGTGCAAAATATCGTCATCTGGGAATAAACCAGCGAAAAGCAAAACCAGGTGCCAATACGGTAGAGAGTTTTTTACAAACTGATGCAGCCGTGAACCAGGGAAACAGCGGAGGAGCATTAATAAATACCAGCGGACAGCTGATCGGTATTAATTCTGCCATCGCCTCACCAACAGGTGCGTATGCCGGCTACTCCTATGCTATACCAGTGAATATTGTAAAGAAAGTAGTAGATGATCTTATTAAGTTCGGAACGGTGCAAAGAGCTTACCTCGGTATCCGTCCGGCAGCCAATGGTGATGATGGAACCGATTCTCAGATAAAAGAAGGAGATGGTGTGGAAATCGGCGAAGTATTGGAAAAAAGTGCTGCTGATGAAAGCGGATTGAAGAAGGGAGATAAAATTATTAAACTGGATAACAAAGCCGTTAATACCTGGACCGAACTCACCGGCACCATAGCCAGTTATCGTCCTGGACAGAAAGTGAATGTTACATTCATCAGAAATGGCAAAGAAAAAAATTTGGTATTAACACTCAAAAACAGTGCCGGCAATACAGATATTGTAAAAAATTCTGTTGCCGACAAACTAGGCATCGAACTGGCCGCTGTTGATGCAAAAAAACTAAAAGAAAATGGCTTAGAAGGAGGAGTAGAGATAAAAACCATCAACGACGGTTTAATCAATGATCAAACGACTATTAAAAAAGGATTCATCATTATACGCGCAAATAATAAAGTCATTAAATCGGCAGACGACTTCAATAAGGCTGTAGAAAGCGCGGGCAACAGTATGGTGGTGGAAGGAATCTATCCTGGCTATGAAGGGGTTTATCAATACGCCATTAATGATTTAAGAAGTGAACCATAAAACCAGAACAAATTGAAAAACCATCCGCCCCGTATGGGGCGGATAACTAAAAAAGGAAATGCGCCATTGCATTTCCTTTTTTTTAGTGTAGTACAAAGTACATCAGGTATGTAATACCATATATCCCCAGGGATCCAAGGCATGAATATCCTTTAATGGAGTCAGCTTGCCGGTAAACAGATCTTTATATTCTCCTTTAAGCCGAGTATCTTCAATTTTAAAACGCACCCGATGCTCTGAAAAATTGAGCAAAACAAGTACCTGATGATTCAAATCGGTTCTTACAAAAGCAAAAATTGAATGATGATCAGAAGTATTGACCCTCCAGGTCAACACATTATGGTGATAATTCTGGAAAACAGGATGCGTCTTTCTGAAATTCAACAATACTCGATAAAATTCATGCAGCCTGGGCTTCCCATTCCATTGAATTTCATCTTTATCAAAAAATAATAATCGCTTGTGATTAGGTAATTCCTGTCCACTGTAAATGAGTGGTATCCCTTTCCACGTACTACTAAACACTGCCAAAGGCAACGACATCTGTCCGTACTTTTCATATTCTGTACCATTCCAGCTGTTTTCATCATGATTGGATGTAAAGAAAGTACGCAAATGGCGATAGGGCTTTTTGTAACTGTAGCCAGTAAGTGCTGCATCCAGGGAAACGGTCTTCCAGTTATACTTATAATATTCCTGCGCAATATGCATCCAGTGCCAGGTATAGCTCGCATCAAAAACATTCCCGTAAGCTTCTTCTCCCCACTGATCAAATTCCCCATACCAAAAAAGTGTTTTGCGCGTATCTATCTGCCTTCTGGCTGCCGCCCAGAAATCAAGCGGCACCAGCGCCGCCATATCACACCGAAATCCATCAATATCACATTCTTTAACCCAAAACTCCATAGCGGCAATCATCGCCTTCCATAAATCTCCATTCATGAAATTAAGATGAATAACATCCTCCCAACTCTCAACAGGTGGTTTGAAATTACCATGCGCATCTTTGGTGTAAAAATCAGGATTGGTTCTTGTCCACTCATGATCCCATCCGGTATGATTGGCTACCCAGTCAATAATCACTTTCATGCCCATGGATTGAATTTGTTTTACCATAGCCTTAAACTCTTCCAGCGTCCCGAATTCAGGATTCACATCCACATATGTGCTGCATGCATAATAACTACCTAAAGAACCTTTTCTGTTTTTCTTTGAAATAGGAGTTATGGGCATGAACCAAACAATATCTACTCCCATTTCTTTCAGCCGGGGCAAATGTTTTACAAATGCAGCAATGGTTCCTTCAGGAGTATATTGCCGAAGATTTACTTCATAAATATTGGTTGACCCTAACCACTCGGGCTGCTTAAACACTTCCTGCATCTTCAAATTTTAAGCTTCAATGTTACGAATGAAAAGACTAACAGATGGTTGATTTTTTTCCACCATAAACCTTATACCTTTACAAATGTTATATAGGTAATTTTACTAAAGCACATTCTTAGATGAAAAAATTTCAGGTTCCCAATATATACAGAAGTTCGCTGATTAGTGCTATTAAGTCACAAAGAAAAAACAACGATAAACTTAAAAAAGATTTCACCCCCACCCTGCTTGATCTTGGATCAGTACAATTTTACCTGGCCAGACATTTCGGCTTCTGCTATGGTGTAGAAAATGCCATTGAAATCGCTTTCAATACCATTGATCAGAATCCCGGTAAACGAATTTTTCTGCTGAGTGAAATGATTCATAATCCTCAGGTAAATGAAGAACTTGTAAGCAGAGGAGTTCAGTTTTTACAGGACACAAAGGGCAATCAGTTAATACCCTTTGATACATTAACAGCAGCAGATATTGTCATCATTCCTGCATTCGGCACTACACTTGAAATGGAAGCACTTTTACAAAACAAAGGGATCGCTGTTGAAAAATATAATACCACTTGTCCGTTTGTAGAGAAAGGATGGAACCGCAGTGAGCAATTAGCACAAAAGGGATATTCCATCGTGATTCATGGTAAACCCATGCATGAAGAAACCAGGGCTACCTTCTCTCACGCCGGTGCACACACGCCAAGCGTGATTGTAAATGACATGAAAGAAACCATTGAGCTGGGAAAATATATTACGGGCGAAAAAGAGCCTTCGGATTTTTATAATGAATTTAAGGGAAGATATTCTACCGGATTTGATATAACCAAAGATCTGCAACGAATCGGCGTGGTGAATCAAACCACACAATTAGCCACCGATACGCAGGCCATCTCCGACTATCTCAAACAACTTATGATTCAACATCCTGCCAACAGCGACAAACCCACAGCTGATTTTTTTGCTGACACACGTGATACGCTTTGTTATGCCACTAACGATAATCAAACGGCAGCCATAGGGCTACTTGAAACAAAAGCTGATCTGGCAATTGTGATAGGTGGATACAATAGCTCAAACACAACACATTTGGTAGAGCTATGTGAACAAAAATTACCCACTTACTTCATTAACAGTCCGGATAAAATTCAAGATGTGAAGTCCATATTACATTACGACTACCATCAAAAGCAAGAAGTTAAAAAAGATGATTTTTTACCGCTTTCCTCCCCCGTCAAAATCTTAATTACCAGCGGCGCTTCCTGTCCAGATTCTTTAGTTGAAGCGGTGATACAAAAAATCGCTTTATTGTACAACGCAGAAGACAAGATGAGTGCGCTAATGAAATCATATAGCGTTAATTAATAAATGGATAATTATTAATTCCCATTTGATTATTTAGTATACCACAATCTTCCTCGTTTTCTCCTGCAACCCATTCTGCAGTTTTATCTTGATAAAATAGATACCGGGATTCAATTGTTCCAAGTCAAGTGTTTTTTGTGCTACTCCATTCCACTGTCTTATAATCTTGCCTGATATGTCAGCCAATATAATATCCGCATTCCCCATAGCAACAGGAACCGACACGAATACATTTCCTCTGGCCGGATTGGGATATATAGAGACATCTGCATCAGGCGCAAGCTGAATCATCCGAACGGCACTGTATGTTTTCTCACCCGTATTAGATACCAAACACAATCTGTAGTATATTTTGTTTCCGGAAAAAAGATGCGGATCGGTATGATGATAATACATCCCACCGCTAACAGACCGTCCCTGCTTTGATGTAAACAATGCAATTGTAGTAAAAGGATTGCCATCTATTTGTCGCTGCACTTCTATGGAGCGAAGATTG
>JBKDRQ010000199.1:0-3229 GCA_046341135.1 Bacteroidota bacterium | reverse complement strand
ATCATATCCGCACTGACAATAAAAATACCAGATCCTATCATGGAACCGGCAACAACCATCGTTGCGTCAAAGAGGGATAAGGACGGCTTAAAAGCGTGCGCATCTGACATAAAAAGTATTTTTGGTTTTAACTTAAAAGTTAAAAGTTAAAACTTTAAACTCAATAACGCGTACAATTATGGATTTTTATTTAGCATCAATCCAACATCTATTTATTCTTTTCTTTTTGATATCGCTCATTGAGACCCTCGATGACTTCATTTGTAATATTCAATGCGCTGTCTTTATAATAAAGCGTCAGATTTCCTTCGCCAGTTGAAAATATGAATTGAAAGTTGGCTGTCTTATTATATTCCTGCAGATAATCGTTGATTTTTTTCTGAATATCATCCAACGCTTTCGCCTGATTGGAAAGATGCTGATTAAGTAAGGTTTCTCTTCTTTGTCCCAATGCCTGATATCTGTTCTGATATTCCATTTGAAATTTTTCGGCTTCCTCCTGTGTGATCGACTGACCTCTTTTCATAAAGTTTGCGCGATCTGATTCTAACTTATTTACACCGCCTTCAATATCATTTTCTATGCGCATCTTTTCCCTCTCTATTTCTTGATTCTTCAATTTAAAGTAGGCATAATGCTCTTTTATGGAATCAAGATCGATGTAAGCCAAACGAAGGTTTGAACCTGTAATATTCTTATTAACTGCGACAGATGCTTTGGAAGAGGAAGGCTGCTTGCATGAACTTTTAAAATGTAAAAAATATAAAATTCCTACAGCAATAAATAAAACAGCGAGTAATACAGTTGAGAGCTTATTCATAAAATGAAATTAAATAATTATTGAAATCTATCTGCTAAAGAAAAACTAAAAATACAAGTGTATATAAAAAAGCCCTTTACCATTGTAAAGGGCTTTTAGTTTTTATAATCAAGATTATTCTTCTTCGTCAAACATCATTGCTTCCTTAGCTGTCTGAAGTAATTCATACTCCTCTTTGCTTCCCACAATCATGTTTTCAAATTCACGTAATCCAGTACCGGCCGGTATCGGATGACCGGTGATTACATTTTCTTTCAGTCCGAGCAGATAATCTGTCTTACCCTGGATGGCTGCTGTGCTCAACACTTTTGTTGTTTCCTGGAAGGAAGCAGCAGAGATCCAGCTTTGTACGCCCAGTGAAGCTTTGGTGATACCCAACAGCACCGGTTGTGCCGTTGCAGGATGTGCATCACGCACTTCAATGAGTTTTTTATCTGATCTTCTCAATACACTGTTTTCTTCACGTAATTCACGCAGCGTAATGATCTGACCGGGTCTGAACTTATTGGTATCGCCGGGTTCTACCACTACTTTCTTATCGAAGATGCGATCGTTTTCATCAATGAACTCAAAACGATCCACTAAATCTTCTTCAAGGAACTTGGTATCACCTGCATCGATGATCTCTACTTTCTTCATCATCTGACGCACGATTACTTCAATATGTTTGTCGTTGATGCGCACCCCTTGTAAACGATATACTTCCTGAATTTCATTTACCACATATTCCTGAACAGCAAATGGTCCTTTAATGGTGAGGATATCACCAGGAGCAATTTGTCCGTCACTAAGAGCAGCGCCTGCTTTCACGAAGTCGCCTTCCTGCGCAAGAATCTGACGTGTCAACGGTACCAGATATTTCTTCACTACTTCATCCTTGCTGGTTACTACAATCTCTCTGTTACCGCGTTTAATCGGACCAAAGCTAACAACTCCATCGATTTCAGAAACAATCGCAGGGTTGCCCGGATTTCTTGCTTCAAACAATTCTGTTACACGAGGCAGACCTCCGGTGATATCACGCAGCTTGCTGAGGATCCGAGGGATCTTCACCAATACATGACCGGATTCAACCTGATCTCCTTCTTCAATAACAATATGAGAGCCTACAGGCAGGTTGTAAGATTTCGCTTCTTTCGCACCTTCCACCACAACAGCCGGGATCTTCGTTTTATCTTTTGATTCAATAACCACTTTTTCACGGTGTCCTGTTTGCTCATCTGCTTCTTCACGATAAGTAACGCCCTCAATGATATTTTCAAAACGTATCTTACCTGCGATTTCAGCGATCACAACGTTATTGAACGGATCCCATGAACAGATGGTTTCACCTTTCTTAATTTTCTGGCCATTCTTCACCAATAAAGTAGCCCCATAAGGGATGTGCATGGTATTCAGCAATCTGTCGGTTGCTTCATCTACACAACGCATCTCACCTGTACGTCCGATGACGATTTGTACTTTCTGGCCTTCATTATTCAACGCAGCTACTGTACGAATACCATCAAACTGCAAAGTTCCGTCAAACTTAGCCGCCAGTGACGACTCAACTGATGCAGAGCCCGCAACACCACCCACGTGGAACGTACGGAGCGTCAGCTGTGTACCGGGTTCACCGATAGACTGGGCAGCAATGATACCTACTGCGTCTCCTTTTTGTGTCATCGCACCTGTAGCCAGGTTTTTACCATAACACTTCACGCACACACCACGCTTGCTTTCGCAAGTGAGCACCGAACGAATCTCAACAGTTTCAACACCGGCCTCTTCAATCTTCTTCGCAACAGAAGAAGAAATCTCTTCACCCGCAGCAATGATGAGCGTATCCGTTTGCGGATCGTACACATTATGCAAAGATGTACGTCCTTCGATACGGTCACTTAATGGTTCAATAATATCTTCATTATCTTTTAATGCGCTGGTAGCAATACCGCGAAGTGTTCCGCAATCTTCATCGTTGATGACCACATCCTGGGCTACGTCAACAAGACGACGAGTCAGATAACCCGCATCCGCTGTTTTCAAGGCGGTATCAGCAAGACCTTTACGCGCACCGTGCGTAGAGATAAAGTAATCCAATACGCTAAGACCGTCTTTAAAGTTACTCAATACAGGATTCTCGATGATCTCACTTCCGGTAGAGCCAGATTTTCTTGGCTTCGCCATCAGACCTCTGATACCGGCCAACTGCTTTACCTGCTGCTTACTACCTCTCGCTCCTGAATCGAGCATCATGTATACAGAGTTGAATCCTTGCTTATCGGTCGCCATTTCACGGATCAATGTTTCTGTTACGCGTGTATCCACACGACTCCAGATATCAATGATTTGGTTATAACGCTCGTTGTTGGTGATTAAACCCATATTATAGTTATCCCAAACTTCATCTACCTCACCCTTCGCAGCTTC
>JBKDRQ010000198.1:0-3594 GCA_046341135.1 Bacteroidota bacterium | reverse complement strand
TCCGGTGCTAGGATGATTGTAAATTTTTGAAAAGTTCTGCCACAGAAATTATCGGGATCATTGCTATACCGGGCGCTATTTCGCGCAATTCAATCTTCGTCGATGAATTTATCACAGGTGTCCATGGAGATAAGACCGGGGTATTCTTTATTTAATCTCCTTAAAAAATGAACACAGAGGTTACCGAAGTGTTTTGGTTCTGCGGTGAATTTAATTAGGTATTCCCCATCGATATCAATACCTAAAGTGTCTATGAATAGTCGTGCCACCAAAATTTCACAGTCAGTTATGTCTTGAGGATCACGGAACACTTCCCTCAAATCATAGTGAAGTTCGTCACGGTCAATATTATTTTTTGGATCGTTGAGTTCGTTGAAGTCCATTTTTTTCTGTTTTTTGTATTTTTTCGTTAATTGCCTGACGCACAAATTCTGACTTGGAAGAGTAGTCGTGTTTAGAAATAACTTTAATCAGATTTTTTAATTGTTGTTCGTTTATACGAATACGAAGGTGTTTTTGTTTGTTCATAATAATAAATATGTCGGTGTAGCCAAAAAGTATTCCGAATTACTTGTTGATTGGAAATTTCATTATTCAATCAGTTTGAATCGGTGTATGTGACGGTGAACTTATACTTATTACAGAAGTATAAGTTGGTCAAATTAGAATATGATTGAAAATCAACGCCTTATATTGATAGATTAGAATCGGATCAATTTTAGCTTATACTTAGCGCTAAAATCATTGCAAGTGTAAGTTGCAGCCGTAGATTAGCTCAAAACAAAATATATGAGCTTAAAAGGACAAAAAACGACTACAACATCTATGGACTGGGATGATTTTAAATCTCTTATTTTAAAATTAGAAAGGGATGGTGAATATAAATTCTGTCTATTGATATCGATCGGTGTATTCACTGGTCTAAGGATTTCTGATTTACTTCAATTGAGATTTAATCAGTTTGAAGGGACAGATATTCTTACAGTAACGGAAATTAAAACCAAAAAACAACGCAGGATTAAAATCAATCCGGATTTAGCCGATATCGTAAACAGAATTAAATCTAAAATGAATGTCATTGACGCCAATCAATTCATTTTTATAAACAGGTACGGAACAAAACCAATTGATAAGTCTTATGTGAATGTTAAGTTGAAAGAGATTTTTAAAAAATATGATATTATACTTGAAAGTAACACGAGTAGTCACCTTTTCAGGAAGACCCTGGGGAATCGGGTGTTGAGATTGAATAATTATTCAGCAGAATCTGTAATCCTACTGATGGAATTGTTTTCACATAGTAGCCCTGCGATGACCAAAAAATATCTTGGGATCAGAGAGAAAGAAATACACAATGTTTATGATAGTTTAAGACTATAATCATTAAAATATCGTTTTATAGATGCAGGTATTAATATTATATCATCTGTTAAATCAAAGAGATATGAAATACTTCACCTTAATTCTGTTCCTCCTAATTCTTTTATCTTGTTCTAAACGAACCCATACATTCCGAGGGAAGAAAGTTACAGAACGTCAATTTAATAAAAGACTCCACAAATACACGGTAAAGTTCATCAACGATAATCCTGAATTCGTAGAATTATGGAAGGATGTACAAGTTGTTTATGATACGACCAAAACTCAGTGATGTATTGAATGTAATCATGAAATGTTGTTATGGGGGTAGTTTGGAGCGGTCAACTGGGGTCAGTTTGCTCCGCAGAACTGGGGTCTATTTACTCTGGTCAAGTGGGGGCTGTTTGTCTGGTATTTTCATCTTTTAATCTAAGAGAAAGAACGATTTAATGTTTATGATATACTTTGAATGCAATAATTTTATCATTTTAGGAAGTAAATATATATTGAATGGTCTTTAATCTAATTGATGAATCTTTATATCAGAAGAGACTTAAAAAAATAGAACCACTCTCTTCAAAGATTATCAAGTCAATTGAAGAAACATATCTATTGAACGATTTAGTTATTAAATACTCAAAAGATTTACTTAAAAACCATGGAAAGATATTTGATGTTAAATTAGGAAAAACAGACCGAAGAAAGTACAAACTTGGTAATTGCTTTGCCAATTCGATCCAAGTAATGTCAAGAAATGGATTTAATTATGTTGAAGGATATTTTGAAGATAGTTTAACGGGTAATAGAATAGCACACGCTTGGAATTGTGATGATGAAGGCAATCATTTTGACTTTACATTGACTTCAATTACGAATAAATCTTTTGTGGGGATTATTATTCCCCCAATTTACTTATACGATATAGGAGAAAAAAACGGAAAAATATGGTATGCTAATCTTCCTTTTTTAAAAATAGAATAATATGATACAGAAAAGTAAGTCTAAAGATATTAGAGGTCTAATTGAATCAAATATCATTAAAACATTCAATTTACAGATGGACGAAGTCCTCTCATTATGTGATTCTGAAATAGAAGCAATTATGATTCTCCATCTATTCAACTATTTCTTAACATACAAGAGAGAAGGTCTATGGCATAATAGATATAAAATGGAGTTTATTGAAGATGAAATATTTTTAGGAGAACCAGAAGTTTCATTGGACGAAGAATTAAAGTATACCAATAGGATAAAGAAATATAATTATCGGCGTGATGGCGCTGCCTATTTAAAAAAGATTGGTTTTGAAATAGATGACAGTGAAGGAGAGTGGATTGCAGTAAAAGATTTAGATAAAATAGACGTAGAAAAAGATCTTCACTTTCGAAAATTTGAAGTTAGACCCCAGTATTTGGTTGATATAGAAGGTTCACAATATAGAATTGACATTGCGATTATTCTTAATCGATTTAATAGAGCCGGAAATCTTATTGATTCAAGAAAAATTGCTCTTGAATGTGATGGTTACGATTATCATTCAAGCCCAGAACAGAAGCGTAATGATGATATTAGAACAAGAAAACTGAAAAAAAATGGATGGCGTGAGGTTTTTAGATATTCAGGAAAAGAATTACACGGGATCAAAGGAACTAAAGAAGTGCATAAGCTTTTTGAGGATATTATTGAAATGTTGTACCTGTAAATGTTTTTCATCTACTCAAACAAAGAATTAATTATTTCATACAGACAAGAAAATCTTTGTACGTTCTCATATGACTCGCCATCCAAATTAAATGATGTAATTCTTGGTAAACCTTCGGGTTTAATTGAGACTGATTTAAACAATTCTAAATATTGTTCCAACCATAACGCAACAGATTCAAGTCTCTTGAAATCCTCAATTGCCTCTTCACATTGACTGTCTTTAATAAGGTAATCTATTCGTTCTTTCATTTTTTAGGAATCTTCATGTTTTCATCGTATTATTTCAGATATAAACGAAAGGGCTTATATACACTAAAGATCTATAATTTTTAAAAAGGGAGGTAGTCTGATTTTATTTTAGAGATTTCAAATATTTCTTTTGGCGTTAATTCAAAAAAAGGAATTATAATTTTAGATATATTTTCCAATTTAATATTGAATCCTAATTTGTTATAATAAAAACTATCTAAATCGTTTATTATTGTAATTAATTCAGAATGATCTTCTATGAATAAAGGATAGATATTATTG
>JBKDRQ010000197.1:0-4094 GCA_046341135.1 Bacteroidota bacterium | reverse complement strand
CCGGATAAACCCGCCGGCAGAGGTATGATACTGACGGAAACAGCAGTCAAAAAGTATTCCTTATCTAAAAATATCCCGGTTCTTCAGCCTGCCAATCTGAAGGATGCCACATTTCTGAATGAATTGGCTGCTTTCAAAGCTGATCTTCAGGTTGTAGTGGCCTTCAGAATGTTACCTGAGGTTGTCTGGAATATGCCTGCAATGGGAACTATTAACTTACATGGCAGTTTATTACCTCAGTACAGAGGTGCGGCACCGATTAACTGGGCCTTAATAAACGGAGAAAAAGAAACAGGTGTCACTACCTTTAAATTGAAACATGCTATTGATACGGGAGATATTTTACTTCAGGAAACAATACCGCTTGATGATCATACGAATGCTGGTGATTTACATGATGAAATGATGATGGTTGGCGCTGATCTGCTCGTAAAGACCATTAAGGGGATATCAGCCGGAACGCTGGCAGAAAAACCACAAATGATTGACGCTACTATTTCACTTAAATCAGCTCCCAAAATTCATAATGCAGATTGCATAATTGATTTTAATAAATCTGTAGAAACTGTACATAACAGGATCCGGGGCCTATCCCCTTTTCCGGGGGCATTAACAACGCTTAAAGGGAAAACATTAAAAATTTTTAAGACCGAGAAAGAATGGGCAGTACCTGCTGAATCAACGGGTACTCCGGTAAGTGACGGAAAAACATTTTTAAAGTTTGCCTGCACAAACGGGTATGTCCTTTGCAAAGAAGTGCAATTGGAAGGGAAGAAAAAAATGGATACAGAAACTTTTCTTCGCGGTTATCGTTTTTAATTTATTTCTCCCAGCTGATTTCAAGTTCGAAATTATTTCCCTTTACTCCTAATTGAGTTGCAGTGGCATTGCTGACAAGAAAGCTTTCGGTTGCTCCTGGTTTTGTCTCTGCTATACTTGCCAGAACTTTAGCAAATACTTTTTTATTATTTGCCGGATTTATAAGCTGTACGATTGTTCCTTTCTCAATATTATCTATAAGAATATAATATTTACCATCAGACCAGCCACTGGTACTCTTAAAGAAGCCACCGTTTAATTTACTGCTCTGAATCCGTTTACCATTATTAGTTTGATTATTAAATTCATCCATAAAATAACCACTCCCTTTATATTCAGTAACTGTATCATCAGCTGGTCTTGGACTTAGTGGTACAGGTTGTTTGACTTCAGTTTTGGATTGTTCTTTTAGGGGGGGGGTATCTTGATTACTTTTTTCGGTAGCAGGCTTGTTAATGTTTTTCTCTTCTTTCTTAATTTCAACAGGAGCTGCTTGTTTTTGTTTTTTCCAGGATGTATCAATTTTAGGATAAGTAGGCTCAGATCTAGGACCAACTCCCTGCGCAGCCAGGGGGGATAAGTTTTTATCTACCTTTAAAAAACCAATAATGATTTTGTCGCCTGTATTGATCTTTTCTCCTATAAGATTATTCCATGATATAAGCGATGCTTTATCAACTTTATACAATTTACTGATGGAGGTAAGTGTTTCTTTTGTCTGAACCTGATGATATACAGCAACAACGGTCTCATTGCTTTTTCTGGAACCGGTTTGCCAAAAATTAGCTTCGTTCAAAGGTATCCGAATGGTCTGACCAACACTTAGGCCACTGGTAAGCTCCATGCCGTTATAGGGTGCAAATATGCGCGGACTAATGTTATATGCTCTTCCTATGCTATAAAAATTTTCTTTTACGCCAATCGTATGATTAAGGTAAGGTTTTTGCTCATTATCCAGAAGAACCATTAAAGGAGTATTTTGAGCTGTTAGTATTGAATATGAAAAAAGGAAAAATATCAGCAGAATTGTGCGCATCTTTATTGTGGATTTATTTTACAAAGTTGCATAAAACTAAATAAGTTTTTTCTAATATTTGTCAGCTAATTAGATACAATTGTTTAGTTTGGGAAAGATTTAATCTTTATATGAAGAAGAATAAATATTATGTTGTGTGGAAAGGAAGTAAACCGGGGATCTATGACAGCTGGGATGACTGTCGTAAACAGGTTGAAGGATTTAAGGGAGCGATGTACAAAGGATATCCTAGTATGGAGCTAGCTAAAGAAGGTTTTGCGAAAAAACCTGAAAAAATCATTTTTGCGACATCACAAAAAAATACCTCCTCTAATATTTCAACATTTCCAGTACAAGATAGTATTGTCGTAGACGCGGCATGGAATAGTGTGCAAAAAGACATGGAATATCAGGGTATTTTTTATAAAAATGGCAAGCGAATATTCCATAACGGGCCTTTATCTAACGGCACCAACAATATAGGTGAGTTTCTTGCTATCGTGCATGCTCTGGGATATTGCAAGAGACATTCACTCTTTGATATGCCTATATACAGCGACAGCAGAAATGCGATTGGATGGGTTAAGGCAAAAAAATGCAAGACTAATTTGGAAGAAAATGTCTCTACCCGCCATATTTTTGATTTGATTAGAAGAGCAGAAAACTGGCTTGAAAATAATACTTACAATAATCCTGTATTAAAATGGGAAACAACTGATTGGGGGGAAAACCCAGCAGACTTTGGGAGAAAATGACAAATTTGCATTAATTATAAAAAAAGGGCGAACACATTGTGTTCGCCCCTGCTTATACATAAATTTACCTTATTATGCGTTCACTTTCCCTTTTACCTTGGCAATTACCTCTTCAGCAATATTGTTAGGTGCAGGAGAATAATGGCTGAATTCCATTGTTGAAGTGGCACGTCCGGATGATAAAGAACGCAATTGCGTTACATATCCGAACATTTCGCTCAACGGAACTTTTGCACGAATTACCTGAGCGTTTCCTTTGGTATCCATACCTTCCAGCATACCACGACGACGGTTTAAGTCACCGGTTACGTCACCCATGTATTGATCAGGAGTAACTACTTCCACTTTCATAATGGGCTCAAGTAAGGTAGGCTTGGCTTTGCGACCTGCTTCACGGAAACCACTTTTTGCACAAAGTTCGAAGGACATTGCATCAGAGTCCACATCATGGTAAGAACCATCGAATACGCGGATCTTCATATCTACCATTGGATAATTAGCTAACACACCATTGCTCATGGCATTTTCAAATCCTTTAGTGATGGCAGGAACAAATTCCTTAGGAATAGAACCACCGAAAATATCATTTACAAACTGGAAAGATTTTCCGGGATTTTCTTTCAACCACTCTTCATCAGCAGGTCCGATTTCAAATACGATATCCGCGAACTTACCACGACCACCGGATTGTTTTTTCAGGATTTCACGGTGCTCAATAGATGCCTTAAACGCTTCTTTATATGCCACCATCGGTGCACCCTGATTTACTTCTACTTTAAACTCACGGCGCATGCGATCTACGATAATTTCGAGGTGTAACTCTCCCATTCCACTCAACACAGTCTGACCCGTCTCTTCGTCAGTTTTAACTCGAAGCGTTGGATCTTCTTCAATGAGTTTTGCAATAGCCATCCCCATCTTGTCGACGTCAGCCTGTGCTTTGGGTTCTATAGCTAGGGATATTACCGGTTCAGGAATGAACATATTTTCCAATGTGATCGGATGATTCTCATCACAAAGGGTATCTCCTGTTTTAATTTCTTTAAAGCCCACTGCAGCACCAATATCACCCGCTTCAATGAAATCGATAGGATTTTGTTTGTTGGCAAACATTTTCATGATACGGCTGATTCTTTCCTTTTTACCGCTGCGTACATTCAATACGTAAGATCCTGCATCCAGATGTCCGCTGTAGCAGCGGAAGACTGCCAGACGACCCACAAAAGGATCAGTCATAATTTTAAATGCAAGTGCAGCGAAAGGTTCTTTAGGATCAGGTTTACGGGATAATTCTTCCCCTGTATCTGGATGTGTTCCTTTAATCGCTTCAATATCTACAGGTGAAGGCAGGTAACGACAAACGGCATCCAGTGCAGTTTGTACCCCTTTATTTTTGAAAGAAGAACCACACATCATTGGAACGATACTCAGATCAATGGTAGCCTTACGGATAGCATTGTGAATTTCATCTTCTGTAATACTGTCCGGATTGTCAAAAAATTTCT
>JBKDRQ010000196.1:0-8038 GCA_046341135.1 Bacteroidota bacterium | reverse complement strand
CGATAGAACAGTGGGATCAGGTTATTCAAATGGATACCAAAAATGCCCGTTCTCTTTATATCATAGGTGTTTCTTATCAGAAAATGGGACAGAAAGACAAGGGGGCTATATTATGCGATAAAGCAATTGGCATGGATCCTAGCCTGAATGCTCTCAAACAAAAAGTTTTTGAAGGAAATATGTAATCTGGATACTTTACATCTAAAGCAGCCCCCGGGCTGCTTTTTTTATGCCTCAACGGAATAGTTATAACCATATAAAATCGGTAATTTTGCACCCATGAATGATACAGGAGCAAGATCGGTACGACTCGCCATTCTTGATTTGTATAACGGCCATCCCAACGAGGGTATGCGTTGTATTCATCAGCTCATCCATGAATTTGCTGCTTCCCACCAAATAGTAATTACTACTGATATTTTTGATGTAAGACAAAAAGAGCAGATCCCCGATTTGTCCTATGATCTTTACATCTCCACCGGAGGGCCGGGCAGTCCGTTTGAGGGCGAAGGTCACCAATGGGAAGTTGTATACTTTGACTGGCTGCAAAAAGTGTTGGATTGGAATAGACTTAATGAAGATGGGGTAACTAAACATGTTCTTTTTATATGTCATTCCTTTCAAATGGCATGTCGCTATTTTGAAGTGGGTCAAGTGTGTAAAAGAAAATCAACTTCGTTTGGAGTGTTTCCTGTCCACAGAATGCCCAATACATCAAATGAAATTTTGTTTGATGGATTAAAGGATCCTTTTTATGTGGTAGACAGCCGGGATTATCAGGTGATTCAACCTGATTTCAAAAAATTAAAATCTATCGGAGGCCGTATTCTGTGTATCGAGAAAGAAAGGCCGCATGTGCCGCTGGAAAGAGCCATCATGGCTATTCGCTTTAACAAGTATATGGTGGGTACACAGTTTCATCCTGAAGCTGATGCAATAGGGATGAGTATGTATCTTCAAAGAGAAGACAAAAAAACAACTGTGATAGAAAATCATGGTTATGAAAAATGGAAGAGCATGATAGAACATCTGGAAGATCCCGATAAAATCCTCTGGACCTATCAGCATATATTCAGCAATTTCTTTTCGCTTGCTTTGGAATCTATCAATGCAATTATTTAATTACTATGGTTGCTTCTGTACGTTCAGATTATAATGCAGCTTTTACAAAGGAAAAATATCAAGCATTCTTAAAAGAATTAAACGCGGTATATCCGACGGTTATTGATTTCAGAATTGCAGAAACCCCCGTGTTTGTAGATGCGTCTTTCAGATTAAAAATGGAAGCAGCTTGCGAGCATATCATTGATCTTGTCAAGCAGGATTCTTTTAAAGCAATCACCGATCGGGCTATCCCCAAAGCTGAATATATTCCGGGCAATGAAGGATATGCTCAGATGATTTGTTTTGATTTTGGTATTTGCAGAAATGATCAGGGTGAGCTGATTCCTCAGTTAATTGAAATGCAGGGTTTCCCTACGATGTACGGTTTTCAGGCTTTTTTCCCTGAAGTCATGCGAAGACATTTTCATATTCCTGATAACTACAGCCATTTCCTGAATGGGTATAATTATTCCACGTACATTTCCATGCTGAAGCAACTGATTCTTGGCAAGTATTTGCCTGAGGAGGTTGTGTTGCTTGAATGGAAACCCTACGAGCAAAAAACATTAATTGATTTCTTGTGTACCAAAGATTATGTCGGCATTGAGCCGGTATGTATCAGTGAGTTGGTTGCAGAAGGGGAAGCGCTGTACTACATGAAAGACAATCAGAAAATTCGCATACGCCGAATTTTTAATCGCGTGATTTTTGATGAATTAAACCAGGCGGCGAAAGACAGACATGATTTAGTAGATCTTACCAAGCCTTATGAGGTAGAGTGGGTGCCGCATCCCAATTGGTTTTATCGTATCAGCAAGTTTACATTGCCCTTTATCAAACATCCTTATGTGCCTGAAACATTCTTTTTGAATACAATCAAAACACTTCCTGAAGATTTATCTAAGTATGTACTTAAACCTTTGTTTTCTTTTGCCGGTCAAGGCGTGAAGATTGATGTTACAAAAGAAGATATTGATCAGATAGAAAACCCGGAAAACTATATTCTCCAGAAAAAGGTGGAATATGCTGCTGTCATTGAAACTCCTGATGAGCCTGCCAAGGCAGAGATCCGACTCATGTATGTTTGGCCGGAGGGTGATGGCAGACCACATCTTGCTACGAACCTTACCCGACTCAGTAAAGGGAAAATGATTGGCGTTAGGTACAATCAAGACAGAGAATGGGTAGGGGGGACTGTTTCTTTTTTTGAGCAATGATGCTTAAAAAGAAAGAAATTGATTCCCGATATAATCTACCACTTCAGTTAAATTATTGTTTCTGTCGTATACAGCCAGTTGTCTGTCTGCACCGGTTCCTGCATGAAGCATAGCGGGAATTTTTTCGATAATATGGCGACTGCCTAATTCATCTATGACATCATCAACAAAATCAATCAACTCATTTATAAGCTCGCGCGTATCAATTTCGGCTTCCTTTCCAAAGTCAATCAGGCAGCCATCTAATCCATATCTGCTTGCTCTCCATTTATTTTCATTAATCAATGCGCGTTGATATTGAATGAAATTCATGTTTTGCATTCTCAGTTTGTATAGCTTGGCTGTAATGGCCTGTATCAGCGCTGTAATGCAAATTGTTTCATTTACAGTCATGGGAACATCGCAAATACGATATTCAATCGTGTTGAAAAAAGGATGTACCCGGAGATCCCACCATATTTTTTTTGCGTTGTCTATGCAATTGGTTTTAATCAGCAACTCAACATAGTTGTCGTAAGCTTCTATGCTGTCGAAATGCTCGGGTATGCCTGTGCGGGGAAATTTGTCAAATACTTTTGTCCGAAAAGATTTGTAACCTGTTTTTCTTCCTTCCCAAAAAGGAGAATTGGTACTTAGTGCATATATATGCGGCAGAAAATATCTTGCTGAATTGGCAAGTTGTATGGCCATCTTTCTGTTTTCCATGCCCACATGAACATGAAGTCCGAAAATCAGATTGCTTCTTGCGGCCTCCTGCAATTCGTTTATGAGTTGATTATAACGAACGTGATCTGTTATCAACTGATCCTGCCAGTGACTGAAGGGGTGAGTACCGCTTGCACCTACAGCAAGTCCTAAGCTGCCGGCAATTTCACTGATGTTTGTGCGAAGATTTTTTACATCCTGATAAGCTTCGTCAATGTTTTGGCATATATCCGTGCCTACTTCCACCACAGCCTGATGCATCTCTGCTTTTACCTTTTCCTTCAGGACTTTCTGACCTTCTGTGACAATTTTTTGTTCATGGCTTTTCAGCTCTCTGGTTTGAGGATCAAAAACCATGTATTCTTCTTCTACACCAATGGTGAACTGTTTATAGTTGATGCCGTTCATAAAACATCATTTATTTTCAGGAAGCAAAGAGTTGTTTGTGGAGCAGACTATTGCGTACATAATCGCCCCAGGTTAAATTATCAATACCATCTTTGTTTTCTTTTGCTCTTTCAATGGCATAAGTAGCAGCGGTCTCCACTACCCAGTCGAAATTTTCTTGTCCTACACTATTGATATCTGCATCAGGAGCGGGATTGCAGAAATCAATAGCATAAGGAACACCATTTCTTACTGCCAGCTCAACCGTATTGAAATCATACCCCAGATATTTATTAATGCGTAACACGATATCGGTCATTTGTTTTAGTCTCTCCTCTGTAGGTTTAAAATCGGCAACATAACGCAGATGGTGCGGGTTGCGCGGTTCATAACTCATGATACGCACGTATTTTCTACCAATGCAATAGCAGCGATAATACTCTTCGAATTGAATTTCTTCCTGAAGCAACATCACCAGCTGGCCTGTTTCATTATATTTTTCGTGAAATTCATCTGCATTATGCAGTTTGTACACGTGTTTCCATCCGCCCCCTGCAAATGGTTTCATATATGCAGGAAAGCCAACATATTCAAAAATTTTTTCCCAGTTAAGCGGATATGATAAATTAAGAAACGATTCATCAATGGTATCATCGGGTCTTTCTTTGGAAGGAAGAATGACGGTTTTAGGAACCGGAACATTGATTTTTGTCGCCAATGCGTTATTGAAAAATTTCTCATCGGCACTCCACCAAAACGGGTTGTTGATTACAGCAGTTCCGCTGAGGGCTGCATTTTTTAAAAAAGCTCTGTAGAAAGGAACCTCCTGTGATATCCTGTCAATAATCACCGCATACCCGCTGGTTTCTCCCTGAATGACTTGATCTATCAGTACAGGTTCTGCAATGATATCTTTTTCTTTTTTGGAATTAATTCTTTCAATCAAGGCAAAAGGAAAAGATCTTTCTCTGCCAAATAAGATGCCTATTTTTTTCATGATTTTGTGATTTAGAGGTTGGTTGAGTGTTCTTTAACGTTTACAATATAAGGCAGAAATTTCAAACTAATATGAAGAAATGATGATATAAAATTCATTTTTGTTTCCCTTCTTCAAACTTATATTTGCCGCATGCGGCCTGTATTGAAAATTTTATTCTGGGGATTTGTGATCAGTTTTATTGGTACTCTTCCTTTGGGAACATTAAATGTTGCAGCGATGCAAATTTCCATTACGGATGGTGTTTCTACTGCTTTATGGTTTGCTGCCGGTGCCTTAACGGCTGAAATAATTTATGTACGAATCTCTCTTGTTGCTATGGATTGGGTTAGGCGTCATGAAAAATTGTTGAAAGCGCTGGAGTGGGCAACACTATTAATTGTACTTGCATTAGCTGCTTCCAGTTTTTGGGCAGCCTATCATCCTTCAGTAAAACAAAATGTTATTCTTTCCAGTGGTATGCACAGAGGTTTGCTCGGATTACTAATGAGTTCACTCAATCCGGTACAGATCCCTTTTTGGTTTGGATGGAGTGCCGTACTGTTTTCGAAAAATATCTTAAAGCCGGGCTTTTGGAATTATAATGCATATTTGATCGGTATTGGATCAGGCACATTTTTGGGACAATGTGTATTTATTTTCGGAGGCAGGTTGCTGATAGATCGTCTTGATGCGGGGCAGCAAATGCTCAACTGGATAATCGGAGCAGTATTTCTGATTACCGCTGTGATACAATTTATAAGGATTCTTATAAAGAAAGATGCTGTCCATAAAATAGAACATCCTGAGGAGGTGACTGCTGGCCTGGAGAAGAATATTCATTGATTACTAATTGAGAAGATAACCCCCTACTGACAACAGACAACTGACAACAGTCTCATGCTTTCTCCATCTGCTTCGTCCATGCATCCCGTTCATCCGGACTGAATTTCCAGGGAGCAAAATTATTCTCGATGTTGCTGTACATGGCATTCCACTCACCGGGGGCATTACTGTCCTCCATAATCAGCGATCTTCTTAACTCAAGGATTATATTTAATGGGTTGATACTTACCGGGCAAGCCTCTACACAGGCATTGCAGGTTGTACAGGCTCTGAGTTCTTCTATGGTGATATAGTCATTCAGTAAGGTTTTCCCGTCTTCTTTAAAGCTTTTATTTTGATTGATATTTCTTCCTACCTCTTCCAGTCGGTCACGCGTGCTCATCATGATTTTCCGCGGGCTCAATAATTTTCCGGTACTGTTGGCCGGGCAGGCAGTGCTGCATCGACCACATTCCGTACAGCTGTATGCATCCATCAAACTCTTCCAGCTTAAATCCATCACATCTCTTGCGCCGAATTTTTGAGGCGCAGTACCGGGTTCAGAAGGAGCGAGCTCCGGTTGCATCATATATAATACTTCCTTCTGGATGGACGGCATATTGCTCATAGTGCCTGTTGGATTCAATCTTGCATACCAGGCGTTGGGGAATGCTAAAAGAATGTGCAGATGCTTACTCCAGGGGAGATAATTCAGGAAAGCAAAAATTCCGAGTATGTGTATCCACCAGGCGATTCGTTCAATGATTACTAAAGTTGTGGTTGACAAACCGCTGAAGAGGGGAGCGATGAGTGATGAAATAATAAACGGGTTAGTCTTGTGATAATGTACCGGATCTAATTGCTGTAATTGCAGATCGGTCGCATTCATGGTGAGGAAAAGTGACATTAATACTATCTCAGTTATCAAAATATAATTTGCATCACTGCGCGGCCATCCTTCCAGATCTTTACTCAGGAAGCGGCGAATTTTCATTACATTTCTTCGAATTAAAAAAATCACACAGGCAATTAGTACGAGTGCTGCAAGCACTTCAAAGCTGTTGATGAGTACGCTATAGATTTCGCCAAGGGGTTCAAGAAAAATACGATGTGTGCCTAGTATTCCATCGAGCAGAATTTCTACTACTTCAATATTGATGATTACAAATCCAACATAAAGAAATAAGTGTAGGATGGCCACTGTAGGATTAGTGAACATTTTTTTCTGACCTAATGCCAGGAAAAACAAATTCCTCCATCTTTTTTCGGGCTGATCGGTAAGATCTTCCGGTAGACCTAATAAAATATTTCTTCTGATTTCGCTGACTTTTTTAGCAAAGAACCAAACGGCAGCAGCGAGGCAGGCAATAAAAGCAATCTGTGCGAATATTTGCATAGATAAAATTTTCAGTGCTAAGATACATTCCGAAGATTAAATAACGACTATTATTTAATAGGCTCAACCGACAAACTTTTTATTTTTCTTTCAACTTTCAACTTTTAACTTAAATATATTTGCATTTCATTATGCAGGTTTCCAGAAAATATATTCTCAGTAAAGAGCAGGTAGAAAGAAAAATTCGGCGTCTGGCTTTTGAGATTGCAGAAAGAAATTTTAATAAGCAAGAACTCTATTTTGTCGCCATAAAAGATAATGGAGTTACACTTGCTGTAAAGATTGCTAATATTCTATCCGCAATATCTACAGTGCAGGTACATATTTGTGCGCTTTCACTAGATAAAAAAAATCCTAAGGATATTATAGTTGATCCTTTGCCATCACCAAAAGATGCCGTCATTATTTTGATTGATGATGTGGCCAGCAGCGGCAAAACTATGCTCTACGCATTGCAGCCTTTGTTGAAGATATATCCTGCAAAAATTCAAACACTCGTTTTAGTGGAGAGAACCCATAAGGCTTTTCCCATTCAGATAGATTATGTAGGCATGTCTGTTGCTACAACGCTGGAGGAGCATATATATGTAGAGGTTGAAGGCAGTGAGCTTACGGGTGCGTATATGGACTGATAGATCAGTTTAATTTTAACTCAAATATTGCAGGCCATTTTTTTCCTGTAATCAGTATTTTTTGAGTAGAACTATCCCAGGCAATACCATTCAAAACATCAGTAGGAGGCACGCTAAGTTTCGGATCATTTCGAATGAATTCAGTGAGATCCAATACGCCTTTTACCTCCCCGTTTGCCGTGTCAATTTTTAAGATTTGACTGGTTTGCCAGACATTAGCGAAAATGTATCCATTGATAAATTCCAGTTCGTTCAAATTGTTTTTCATTCCGGAGTTGTCGTGTACGGAGATTTGTTTAATTTCTTTAAAGGTTTGCGGGTCTCGATAGCTTAAAATGTTAGATCCATTGCTCATAATTAGGTTCTTGCCATCATTTGTCAATCCCCAGCCTTCTCCCTGGTACATCAATTCTCTGACAGGAGAATAATCTGATAAGTTGTATATATATGCTTTTTGATTTTGCCACGTAAGGCGGTAAATTTTTTCATGTAAGATGCTAATGCCTTCCCCAAATACATCTTTAGGGAAGAGCGCTTTTTTGTCAGCAATACCTGTTGACAGATTTACCTTACCTATCCATGATCCATTGTTGGGTAGATTATCTGGATTGCCTGTGCTTTCATATAATATTCCTTTATGTATTTCAAGCCCTTGTGTAAAAGATCCTGTATCGTGAGGGTATGATGCCAGAATGGTATAGGAAATCAGCGGGGGAGGAGTGGCTGTGTTGTTATTGTCATTAGCGACAGATTCGGAATCGGTACAGGCTATATAGCTGCATATGATCAGCAGCGT
>JBKDRQ010000195.1:0-7404 GCA_046341135.1 Bacteroidota bacterium | reverse complement strand
CAACACAAGAAAGCAATCCATCGGTCCGGGTACGGCGCCGCAACTCTTTTGAATAAAATATAGTTTTTCTCTGAGTGTTGCATCATTCATCACCAGAGATCCCTGAATCACATCGCTATGGCCGCCGAGATATTTTGTGGCACTGTGCAATACGATGTCTGCTCCCAGATCCAAAGGATTTTGTAAATAAGGAGAAGCGAAGGTATTGTCAACACATAACAAAACACCGGCCTCTTTTGCAATATCCGCAATCGCTTTGATATCGGTAATGTTCATGAGTGGATTCGTTGGAGTTTCCACCCAGATCATCTTTGTATTTTCAGTAATGCTTTCTTTTACATTTTTTGGATCAGAAGTATTTACATAAGCAAAGGTTAATCCGAAGTTTTCATAAATCTTACTGAAGAGCCGGTAGGTGCCTCCGTATAAATCATTGGAGCAGATAATTTCATCGCCTGGCTTAAACAAACGCATCACGGCATCTGTAGCCGCTACGCCACTCCCGAATACTAGTCCGTATTTCCCATTTTCGATTATAGCCATTGCTTCTTCCAATGCTTTACGAGTGGGGTTTTGACTGCGCGCATATTCAAATCCTTTGTTTACACCAGGTGCTTCCTGCACATAGGTGCTGGTCTGATAGATGGGTGTCATGATCGCACCGGTGGATGGATCGGGATGCATGCCTGCGTGCACTACTTTAGTATTTGGTTTCATTCAATAATATTTTAATATGAATTTTTATTTTGAAAGTTCAAAGGTAAAGCCATCAGATTACTCACTCAAAATCTTATTATTACTTTCTTTGCCAGCGCCACACTTCTCGTTTTAATTTGACCTCTCCATGTCCCTCGTGACTCCGAGCCTCTGTGGTAAATTATTAGATTCAAAAGTTTTCATTCTTAAAACAACGACTGTTGTGTGGGCATGATATTGAATGATTTTCGGTGATGGGGCGTTAGTCCGTGTTTTTCGATTGCGGAGCGATGCGCCGCTGTACCGTATCCTTTATTGGCATTCCAGCCATAATGAGGAAACTGTTCGTGTAATTGCAACATGTATTCGTCCCGATAGGTTTTTGCAAGAATACTCGCTGCTGCAATAGAAGCATATTTGCCATCTCCTTTGATGATGCATTGGTGGGGGATACGGGGATACTTTAAAAAACGATTACCATCAATGAGCAGCATCTTTGGTTTTTTAATTAATCCGTCAATTGCCCGGTGCATAGCCGTGAAAGAAGCTTTTAAAATATTGATGCGGTCAATTTCTTCCACATCAACCATGGCCACTTTATAAGCAAGAGCATTGCTTTCGATATAAGATCTCAGCGATGCACGATCCGCTGCTTTCACTTGTTTGGAGTCATTCAGTAAAGGATGAAAAAAATCAACAGGAAGAATCACTGCAGCGGCAAATACGGGTCCGGCATAACATCCTCTTCCGGCTTCATCACAGCCGGCTTCCGGTTGAGTATCTCCAAAACAAGACAGTAGTTTGGGCATTTGTCCCAAAAATAAAAACTAATTTCGGTCTGTATGACAACATCTGATTTACATACCTTACTTGATGCACGTTATCCTTTACTGGAAGATGCGCTCATTGAAGCAATAGAAAACTTCGGAATCTATAAAGAATTTCCGGCTGATACAGTATTGATGAAACGTGGGCAGTATATTAAAAGTACAATGCTGATTTTGTCCGGTCTGGTGAAAGTGTATCGGGAAGATGAAGAAGGTAATGAATTTCTGATGTATTATCTGCAGCCGGGTGAAGCCTGTGCATTGTCGATGGTATGTGCAGCACGACATGAAGAGAGTCCGATTATGGCGAAGACAGTTCAGGACACTTCAGCAATCATGATTCCTGTGGAAATAATGTCGAACTGGATGAGTCAATACAAAAGCTGGTATCAGTTTGTTGTGGAGACCTACAGGACGAGGTTTGAGGAGTTATTACACACGATCGACAGTATTGCTTTTAAGAATATGGATGAAAGACTGGAGTCGTATCTACAAAAAGCTGTTGAGATTGGAGGTTCTTCAATTATTCACCTTAGTCATCAGGATATCGCGCGTGAGTTGAATAGTTCGAGAGAAGTAATATCAAGGTTGTTGAAGAAGATGGAGCAGATGGGGAAGGTAGTATTAAGCCGGAACAGCATAGAAGTGAAAATAAAACAGGTTCTGTGATCTTTATCACCGGAAAAATTCAGATGCCGCTGCAACTTTGCCTTGCTCAATTAAAATTCATAAAAAAATTCATCTATGTTTCAGTTTCTAAAGAATCTTGCAGGAGGCACACAAACAGATTATAAGTCCTTAGTAAAAGAGGGTGCTTTGATTGTTGACGTACGCACTCCGGGAGAATATCAGGGCGGTCATATTGAGGGATCGCTGAATATTCCGGTGGATCAGATAAAAAAGCATTTGCCTGATCTGAAAAAGAAAAACAGAACCATCATTGCCTGTTGCCGAAGTGGAGCCAGAAGCGGTATGGCAGCAGATTTGTTGAATAATGCGGGGTTAACTGCACATAATGGAGGACCGTGGAACAGCTTGCAAAAGAAACTTATCTGATATTTTAATTGATTACAAAACTTGAAAAACAAGCATAATGAAACGGTTGTTGCATAAATCCATATTCTATCTTCCCGGAATTTTATTGGGTGGGATAGCAGGGTATCTGTATTATTATTTTTGGGGATGCACAGAAGGGTGCACCATCAGTTCAAGTCCAATAAACTCTATTATATATGGAGCTACGATGGGTGGATTGGTGAATAGTTTATTTAAGGATAAAGCTCAAAAGGCAAAACCCAAAAGTTGATACGTCAACGTTTACTTTTTTAGCCCGTCGATCAAAATCGTCACCATATTATCTTCCAGTTCTTTAGCGGAAATTTTGGTGGTAGCGCGATGCCAGCTTTCGATTCCGGCAACTGCATGAAGCATGATTAATACAGCAGTAGGGGCGTCAATAGCTTTAATTTGATTTTTCTTAATGCCTTCTTGCAATATGGCAGCAAACTTTTTTCTATAGTTGCGTCTTTGTGAGTGAAAGTTGGAACGGTAAGGCTCACTCAGATGTTTCCATTCTCTGTCTGCCACCAATACTTCCTCTACATTATCAATCATCTGATGAATATGGAATCGTAAAAGCTGATCAATTTTTGCGATGGGACTTAAATCAGACAAATCCACATCATCCATATGGGTGTTGAATAAATTTGCTACATCAAAACAAACCGACTCTAATATCTCATTCTTGGATTTAATGTGATTATAAAGACTGGCTGCTTCTACGCCAATATTTTCCGCGAGGTCGCGCATGCTGGCAGCACCAAATCCTTTTTCTCTGAATAATGAGGCTCCTGCCTTGACAATCAAGTCCTTGCGACTTTCGTTCTTAGACACTTTTAGTTTTCCCATGATAATAGTTAAACAAAACAATAGCTATAAAGTTAAGACCAAACATGAGATTTTTGCATATTTTTTAACAAAATGGCAAAAAATACATAATTCCACGCTCGCCCTTACCTTTGCCGCGCCCGGGAAATCCGGAAAATCAATAATATATGTCATTAATCGTTGTCGGAACTATGGCCTTTGATGCCATTGAAACACCCTTTGGTAAAAGCGACCGTATCATTGGCGGTGCAGCTACCTATATTTCATGGAGTGCTTCTAATTTTACAAAACCCATATACCAGGTATCGGTAGTAGGTGGTGATTTCCCTGAAAATGAACTCATTGCACTCAATGATAGAGGTGTATCACTGGAAGGCGTGCAGATTAAAAAAGATGAAAAAAGTTTCTTCTGGAGCGGGAAATATCATCTGGATATGAATACCCGCGATACGCTAGATACTCAATTGAATGTGCTGGCTGATTTTGATCCAGTGCTTCCAGAATCTTATAAAAACGCTGAATTTTTAATGCTCGGAAATCTGGTGCCCGCTGTTCAACTGAAAGTAATCAGTCAATTGAACCAGAAGCCTAAGCTTACAGTGATGGACACGATGAATTTTTGGATGGATACGGCATTGGATGATCTCAAAAAAGTCATTCAACAGGTAGATGTATTAATGGTCAATGACAGTGAGGCGCGCCAGCTCAGCGGAGAATATTCATTGGTTAAAGCAGCACGAATCATTATGAATATGGGCCCTAAATATCTGGTGATAAAAAAAGGAGAACACGGAGCTTTACTTTTTCATGATGATAAGGTGTTTTTTGCACCTGCTTTGCCTTTGGAAGATGTGTTTGATCCAACCGGCGCCGGAGATACTTTTGCAGGTGGATTTATTGGATACATTGCGCAAACAAAAGATATTAGTTTCGAAAACATGAAAAATGCCATCATTGTGGGCAGTGCAATGGCGAGTTTTTGCGTGGAAAAATTCGGTACTACCCGATTGAAAGAAATTACTAAAGTTGATATTGATGAGCGCATCAATGAGTTTGTGCAGCTCGTGAATTTTGATATTAATATTATCTGAAATGGGTGGCTACGAGCACACGCTTCAGGCTGCGGTCAATAATTGCGCCCATGGTATTGCATTTTGAGAATACCGGATCCTGATAATGATCCGCCAGTTCAGCTCCGAGTTGGCGGATTTTTTCTTGTGTAGACATTTCCTCTTTCACCATACAATCTCTCAAATATTTGAGACGATGTCTTTCTGCTTTGATTCTTCTTGCGATAACAGCACGTTCCTCTTGCTGGTATTGAAGTACCACCTGCTGATTGAAATGCTCCTGCGCCATTTGTACATAAGGATAATTTTCTTTGAAGTACTGTGGCCGGTAAATATTCATGCTGCCTTCAAAAAACTGCTGGTCAAAATCAATGGCTCTTATTCTGAACTGATATGCATCAAAATCGGGGGTAATATCAAAAACGAAATTATATGCCCGCATATCGCCTAGTAAACGCAGAAAACAGCGCTCATTAAATTTTACAAACTCTTTTGCAATACGTTTGGGATGAAACTCCGGTCTTTTTTCATAACGGGCTAAAAAAATATCACCGGGAATGCCGGCAATATGCTCTTCTACCAACGTGTCTTGATCGGTGAGGTAGTGTACCTGGTTGGGTGAAAGAATATGTTCTATTTCAAGTCCATATACCCTGGAGGCATCTGCCGTTTTTATGTAGAAATAATCATACACATCATTATACCGGTTTACGATTTTAATACGGAAGGGATGCGAGTTTCCAAAGCGACAGTAATCAATTCTTTCGATGAATAAATGCTCCTGTGCTTTTGTATCCCCTGCTGCTTTCAGTCTGGCATAAATACTTTTTAAGCCGGTATGCAACTGTTCCATGGTTGCCTGCGGATAGAGCAACGTTTCCCATAGTGTAGATTTTCCGTTTTCATCAAACAGTTCAATCGACTCGGTATAATACATTAAATCATTATATGAAATAGGCAATATTCTTTCCCGCTGATATTCCTTCAGATATTTTCTGAACTCAGCTGTAATCGGGTAAAATATTTTCTTCTTGCTGATCATCCGGTTTCAATTTACATGGATTCTTTCAGGAGAAAAATATTTTTTTAGTGGTTACTTTCTTTATCATCGCTACAAAGAAAGTAAGGAGTGTCAGTGAAACATGACGGGCAATGAATAATTTCCCTTCTTATTGAAATCTCCTCGCAAGGACTACCTCATTTTTATATCGCTTCATATTCCCCTTGAGATTAAATACCTCTGTCAAAATAATATAATGTCCCATAGGTAGTTGTCTGTTTTGATCATCCAGTCCATCCCAGCGAAAACTGCCGTTGATCCCACAAAGTTGTTGTTTCTGCAAAGTTCGAACCAGCCTTCCGACTAAATCAAAAACAGTTGCATTTAAAACATAGCCTCCTTCAGGAAATCTGTAATTAATCATTAACACATCTTCGTAGCTATCATGATCGGGTGAAAATATTTTGTTGGATAGTGTAATCGTTTCGTCCGATACTCCGCTGCTGTACCGCTGACTGTTGGTTGCGGTTGGGCTGCCATAACCTGAAGTTTTTGAAGCAGACATCCAGTTGTCGGCATTATTGGTTGGGTGGTCAGGATGCAGGCGTTCAAGCGCAATGCCTTCTCTTTGGTTGAGTAATGCAAAATGCCAGTCCGCATCATATTGCAATTCATCAATAATTTGTCCATTAGGGCCAATCAATAATACATGTCCTTTATCGTTGGGCATAGAAGGTAATGAAGATTGCTCTATCAGCTGTTCAGGGTTGGCAACGCGATAAAGAAGACGAATATTTAATGAGTCTTCCGTAAACACCAGATACGTTCCTGGTGCACAGATATAATCTGATGTAAATAATGTTCGCAGGTTCGTTAAACGATTATTGTTGTCTTTATTTGCCAGTTTGAAATTTTTAAGGTTAATGGGGAATGCTGAACGATTATACAACTCAATATAATCGGATCCACTTCCTATGGGATCAAACATGATTTCGTTGATGATGATATCCTTTGGTTGAGGGATGTAGGGATTGAATTCCACAACTGTATCCTGATTAAAATATCCGATCTGAATATTATCTATAAAGTGTTTCTGAAAAAATCCGGATGTGCTTTGCCGGATAAAAATCGAGAAGTACTGACTTTGTTGATAGGTAGTATCAATACAGCTGCCCCCTGAAATATAGGATTCTCCGCTTTGCGTAGGATCGTATTCAATTTGCCATTCTTTAGCTCCCCTCCTGGTTACTCTGATGCGAAAGGTATTCTCCGTTTTATTCAATAGCCCGTTACTGCCATCAATAATTCGGGTTATTCTGTTGTTTCGATCCTTTCTATAAAGGGCAATTTCATCTTCTGTATTGCCTAAACGCACAAAATATCCGCAGTTGGCTGTGTCAAGCGGATTTTCAGTGGAGGAGATCAGATAGATGTCTGCATAGTTTGCTGAGGAGGGATTGAATGTCAGGCGGATATCTGTCTCCCATTGTACAGAGTCGCTTAACGCTTGCGGGATGGATATCCAGAAACTGTTGTTGACTATTCTGCTATTGCTTTGCAGCTGATGAGCCGAGTTGATGATCCAGTCTGCTGAATCAGAGGAAGTCCATTTAGGATTTTCAGAAAAGTTTTTATCGGAAAAGTTATCAGTAATTTGTCCGATGCAGAGGGGGGATTGCACACAAAGGAGAGCAATCATAAGAAAGATTAAGGTGTGTTTCATGTATAAATGTTTAGGTTAACATAAGCAGCAACGAAATTATGTGAAACATGAACGAGTGTATGTTTAGAAAATGCAAAAAATTTTGGTTTCGTTCTTCTTCAAAACTAATTTTGCGCCCATGAAAATTGCAGTTGTCGGAGCAACCGGACTGGTAGGCTCTAAAATGTTACAGGTTCTGGAAGAAAGAAATTTTCCCGTTAC
>JBKDRQ010000194.1:0-3225 GCA_046341135.1 Bacteroidota bacterium | reverse complement strand
TGTCGGCAATCTACCTAACGAACTGCCACGCGATGCTTCGCGATATTTTGGAGAGCAACTGATTAAATATATTTTTGAAGATTTAGTAAAAGGAAGCGCACCGATTATTGATCGGGCAACCATTCTTAAGAATGGGAAACTAACAGCGCAGTATTCGTATCTTGAGGCATATGCGAGAGAATGAAAAGTTGTCGGTTGAGGGTTGTCAGTTTATAGATGTAAATAATAATCCTTTAAAAATTGAGTAAAAGCAGAAGTGTATGTCCCATCTTTTTCTTTTATTGTAAGTGCATCAATACATGGCTCAGCATATTCCCTTCCCAATAACACCATCGAACGAATGAATTGATGATCTTCCTGATGACGAATATGCATCACGCTTTGCACATAAAAACCTTTAGATAAACTTAAATCCTTAAAATAGTTGAAACGATGAAAGGGAATCAGCAAAGCGCAAAAACCATCAGCATTCAGATGTTTATTGATAACAGATAACAATGAATCAAAATCCAATGTAGCATCATGCATCGCCGCCGCCTTCTCTTTTGAAGGAGTCAATAAATCATTTTCGTAAAAGGGCGGGTTGGAGATAATAAAATCATACTGCTGCACAAGATGAAAGGTCTTTACATCTCCATGAAGCAAACGCAAGCGATCTGTCCATTTTGATAACGAAATATTATTCAAGGCCTGATGATAAGCCGAGTCATTCAACTCAATCCCATCTATATTCAACATATGTTCCTGCGCCATCATCAGCATCAGCAAACCTGTCCCCGCTCCTATATCCAACACGTTATTTATATTAGGCAAGGAAGGCACAACTATCTTACTCAGCCAGGCGCCAAATAAACAGCTATCGGTACTCACTTTCATAGCACACTGATCCTGATGAATCGTAAACTGCTTGAATTGAAAAAAGGTATTGGGCATATTGATTACCAGATAGCACGTGCACTTGGACTTACGTCCAAAGATGCAAAATCTTTTGCGAGATATTTATAATAAGCGGTGATCGCAATCATTGCCGCATTATCAGTACAATATTCAAAAGAAGGAATGTAAGTCTGCCATCCTTGTTGCTTTCCTATTTGCTGAAATGCAGTCCTTAATCCTCTGTTGGCACTCACGCCACCGGCCATACATACATGAGTTACACCTGTTTCCTTTACAGCTTTTGTCAACTTATTCATCAACATATCAACAATAGTTTGTTGAATACTTGCACAGATATCCGGAAGATTGGATTCGATAAATTGTTTCTTTTCTTCGTCCGTTTCCAAAAAAAGTTCTTTATAAACCATACTCTTACCTGCGTTCTGTAAAAAATACAGAATAGCGGTTTTTAATCCACTGAAACTAAAATTCAGTCCGGGCACTTTAGGTTCCGGGAAATGAAAGCGATGCGGATTTCCCTGAGCGGCATAACGATCAATTAAAGGACCGCCCGGATAGGGCAAACCTAATAATTTAGCCGACTTATCAAAGGCTTCGCCGGCTGCATCATCAATCGTTTCTCCCAACACTTGCATCTGCAAAGGAGATTCACATAAAACGATTTGCGTATGACCACCGCTTACTGTCAGGCATAAAAAAGGAAATTCGGGTTTACGATCCGGAATAAGATTGGCTATCACATGCGCCTGCATGTGATGTACGGCAATCAATGGTTTATTCAATGCCAATGCCATTGACTTGGCAAACTGTGTCCCCACAATTAAAGCTCCTATCAATCCGGGTGCCTGTGTAAAAGCGATTGCATCTAAATCGCTCGTCTCCACTCCGGCATCTTTGATTGCTTGATCCACAACCGACACAATTTGCTCCATGTGTGCGCGACTTGCCAGCTCAGGTACAACGCCACCATAACGTTCATGCACCGTTTGTGAAGCTATCACATTGGACAAAATACGTCCATCACTGCATACAGAAGCAGCTGTTTCGTCGCAGGAAGATTCTATGGCCAGAATTGTTACAGACACGATTGATAAAATACAAAGTAAATCTATTTACTCCGAATGGCTTTCACCGGATCCATACGAGCCGCAATAAAAGCAGGAATAATACCCGCGAGAATACCGGTTATTATACAGGTAACCACAGCAATAGCGAAAAGTCCCCAGGAAATAAAGATTTCAAAATCCAGGACGTTGGTGAGAATTAAAGTCAATGTAAAAACCATTATCAGACCGATGGCGCCTCCCATCAGACATAAGAAAGCACTCTCCATTAGAAATTCAAACAAAATAGTAGATCGTTTGGCTCCGATTGCCTTTTTTAGTCCGATAATATTGGTACGCTCGCGTACGGAAACAAACATGATATTCGCCACTCCAAATATTCCAACGATAAAAGAAAGAATGGTGATGGCCAGTCCACCGATGGTCATTCCATCAAAAATAGAGTTGAGTTGTGAAGAACCCGAATTCACATCATTGAGTGAGAAATTATCTTCCTGCTTCGGACTGAGTCTGCGTACACTTCTCATCACCCCGCGAAGTTCATTTTTTAATTCATCTACCGGAACATTCTCCTTCCCCTTTACCAACAAAAAAGCATCGCTTCTGGTATCATTGGCAATTTGTTTGAGAAAATGATACGGTATCATGATGATATTATCAAAATCCCATCCACCAATCAAATTCTGACCCTGCTTCTGTATTACGCCGATCACATCCAGCTTTATCCCCTTCACTTCAATACGTTTGCCAATTGCTTTTTGTACATCTCCAAAAAGTTTCTCTGCCACATTATAGCCAATGACTGTTACAGCAGTACCGGATTGAAATTCGCCCGAAGAAAGATAACGGCCAAAGCCGATAGTAACCGGTTGTATCTGATTAAAATCTTCCGTAATACCATACATATTCACGCTTTCAAGAGAAACATCTTTATAATCTACAGATGAAAAGTTGAAATAAGAAAAAGCAACATATTCCGCTAAGCTAGTCTTTGCTTTTACAGGAGCCAGCTCCTTATACTGAGTATTGGGTCGGCTCATATATTTCCACCAGGGATAATCGCTGCCACCGCTCCAAGACCACTTTTGTATGTATATAGTGTTTGTTCCAATGGTTTCAAGAGAGTTTTTTACGTTGCGCTGCAGGCTGTTTACCGTTGCCATCACACTAATAATACAAAAAATCCCGAAGGTGATACCCAACAAACTGAGAAAGGTTCTGAGTTTATTTTTATTAAGTTCCTGGAGCGCGAAGACAAGACTAC
>JBKDRQ010000193.1:0-4256 GCA_046341135.1 Bacteroidota bacterium | reverse complement strand
TTATTGAGGTGGTGGTAGAGCGATTGGATATTAAGCAACAGATTTTTAGTGAAGTCGAAAAATTTCGTAAGCCGGGAACGCTCATCAGTTCAAATACTTCTGGTATTCCCATTTCATTAATGGCAGAGGGTAGGTCGGATGATTTTAAAAAACATTTCTGCGGTACGCATTTCTTTAATCCCCCGCGTTACTTGCAGTTGCTGGAAGTTATTCCTACTGCTTACACAGATCCCGAAGTCATTGCTTTTTTCATGCATTACGGAGATTTGATTTTAGGCAAAACAACGGTTTTGTGTAAGGATACGCCTGCATTCATTGCGAATAGAATAGGCGTATTTTCCATGATGGCGATTATGCATGCCATGGAAGCCCAGCAGTTAAGTATAGACGAAGTGGATGCATTAACTGGACCTATCATAGGAAGGCCCAAGTCGGCAACATTTAGAACAGCTGATGTGGTGGGATTAGATACTTTAGTGAAGGTAGCGAAAGGAGTTGCGGAAAATTGTCCGAATGATGAAGCCAAACAAATATTTGCAATCCCTTCCTGGCTCGACAAGATGCTTGAAAATAAATGGCTGGGCGATAAGAGTGGGCAAGGATTTTACAAGAAGACCAAAGGAGCAGATGGGCAAAAAGAAATTCTCACGCTTAATCTTTCAACGCTAGAATATCAACCTAAAGTAAACGCAAAGTTTGCTTCTCTAGACACAGCAAAGACGTTCGACGATCTGAAGTCGCGCATTAAAATGTTATGTGCTGCAACAGATAAGGCCGGAAAATTTTATCGACATTTTCATCGTGCATTATTTACCTATATCTCTCATCGTATTCCTGAAATCAGTGATGAACTCTATCGGGTGGATGATGCCATGATGGCTGGCTTTGGATGGGAGATTGGGGCTTTTGAAACCTGGGATTTGTTAGGTGTTGCAAAGACTACCGAAGCAATGAAAGCGGAAGGATATGGGGTGGCAGCATGGGTAGAGGAGATGCTTTCAAAAGGAATTACATCATTCTATAAGACAGAAAATGGAAGAAAGTATTGTTATGCTCCTGCTAAGGGCGAATATGTGTCGGTATCCGAAGATACAAAGGCGTTCATTGTCATGAAGCATTTTGAAAATCAAACGGTTTGGAAGAATAATGCTTGCAGATTGTATCATTTGGGAGATGATGTGTTGGGCCTGGAGTGGAGCACGAAGATGAATACGATTGGAGGAGATGTGTTATCCGGTATCAATACGTCCATTGCTATTGCGGAAGAAAAGTATCGTGGACTGGTAATTGCGAATGAAGGTCCTAATTTTTCAGCAGGAGCCAATGTCGGTATGATTTTTATGCTTGCTATTGATCAGGAATATGATGAGCTAGACATGGCTATCCGATTGTTTCAGCAATCGACTATGCGTGCCCGTTATTCATCCGTGCCGGTAGTAGTGGCGCAACATGGATTGGTATTGGGTGGTGCCTGTGAATTAAGTTTACATGCTGATGCCTGTTGTGTGTCAGCGGAGTCTTATACCGGCTTGGTGGAGTTGGGCGTGGGTGTTATTCCCGGCGGCGGTGGCACCAAGGAATATGTGTTGCGTGCATCCGATGAAATGCATGTCGATGAACCGGAAACGATTACGCTCAAGAATAGATTCCTTCAAATTGCGACTGCAAAAGTGGCTACTTCCGCGCATGAAGCATTCTCCATGGGTATTTATCGGAAGGGAACAGATGCTATTGTCATGAATACAAAAAGAAGAATTGGTGCAGCCAAATCAAAAGTGTTGCAGTTGTCGGAGGCAGGCTATGTGATGCCTAAGCAACGCACGGATATTAAAGTGTTGGGACAATCTGCATTGGGAGCATTATATGCCGGTATCCATGGTATGTCGCGCGCGGGATATGCAACCGATCACGATGTGGTGGTGGCGAAGAAACTGGCTTATGTGATGTGCGGGGGAGATTTAAGTGAACCGACTTTGGTATCTGAACAATATTTACTTGATTTGGAACGATCTGCTTTTTTGAGTTTGTGCGGAGAAAGAAAAACGCTTGAAAGAATACAGAGTGTTATTAAAAGCGGTAAGCCGGTGAGGAATTAGATACGGTTGTCTGTTGACGGTTGTCAGTTATCGGTTTAACTAATATTCTTATTCGGCTAACTGTTTTATTGCCGATTCGATGGAAGGGTATAAAAATTGAAATCCTGCATTTTTAATCTTTTCGGAAGAAGTTGTACAGCTCTTTAAAACCTCTATGCTCATTTCTCCTAATGCAATTTTAAGTGCGAATGCGGGCACATGAATAGGGATAAAAAATTTTCGTGTTTGTTTGGCGAGTTGTAAGATCAGTTCTTTATTGGTGACGGGATATGGAGTAGTGGCATTATAAATACCACTTATTTCAGGATGCGTAATAGCAAAGTCCATCATTCTGCACAGATCATCTATATGTATCCAGCTGATCATTTGCTGTCCGCTTCCCAGAATGGGCGCAATACCAAAGCGAATGGGTTTTTTGAATTCAGTAAGGGCTCCGCCTTCATTAGCCAGTACAATACCGATGCGCAAGGTGATCAATCTGATACCCATTTCTTTTACGGGGTGCATACTTGTTTCCCATGCGGCACAGGTGCTTCCTAAAAAATCGATGTGAGCCGGCATTTCTTCTGTAAACAATTTTCGATTATCCGGTCCGTACCAGCCAATGGCTGATGCGGAAATGATGGTTTTAACGTTATTAGGAAGTGTTTGAATTGCATGTACAAGTAATTTTCCGCTCTCAGTTCGGCTTTTCAGGATTTCATCCTTCCGCTTTTTAGTCCACCGTTTTTCTGCCACATTAGCACCTGCCAGGTGAATGATGATATCTGTATGGAGGAGTGTATCCGGATCGATAAACTTGTTGTTGATATCCCATTTTTTATAAGTAATCTTCTCGTTATCAGTCTTAAAGGTCTTTCTGCTGAGAATAATAATTTGGTGTCCTTTTTTGATCAGGTAGTTTGATAATTGTTTTCCGATCATTCCATTCCCCCCGGTAATACAAATTGTTGCCATTCTCTTTTAAAATTATTAATTAAATCTTTATTTCTTTTTCCTACATTTTCAGCTTTCCCCTGTAAATTTATCATCTATTGATAACAGACTACTCATCAGATGAAAAAAACAATCGGAGTTTTATTTTTGTTTGCATTTTTAGGGTTGCGCGCTCAAAGAATTTATTATACAATGGAAGAGCGGAATACTCCGCAAAATTTTTCCTATGAGATTATTGGAAAATACAATCAGCAGTACCTAATTTATAAAAACATCAGATACAGCCATAAAATATCTGTCTATTCTTCTGAGATGGAATTGAAAGAAGATGTTTTTCTGGATTTCATTCCTGATAAGGTGTTGAATCTTGTTTGTTACCCTATCGGTGATGGCGCACTATTGATCTATCAGTATCAGAAAAAAAACATTATCTATTGCATGGGAGCAAAAATAAACGCGGATGGAAGGCCGATCGGAATGCCTGTGCAAATTGATACATCGGCAGTTGCTTCATTCAACAATGAAAGTAAGATTTATACATCTCTTTTGAGTGATGATAAGAAGCAATTGATGGTTCTTAAAATACTCAATCCCTATAGGGATGAGTATGTCGTTAAAACAATTTTAATGAATTCCTCTCTGGATTTCAAAAAAAGTGCCTCCTTCAGTTACTTTATTGAAAGCAATAAGGAAACTATTGGCGATTTTTCTTTAGATAATGAAGGAAATTTTTTATTTACACATATTCCCAGGGGTTCACAAAGAGACCTGGGCGCAGCCGTAAATCTATGTATTTTACCCTTCGGTGCAGATACGTTGCAAATTAATGAGATACGAATAGGGAAAGTATATCCTGATGAAATGCGCATCAAAATAGATAATACAAACAGACGATATATACTTACTTCTTTTTATGCGAACTCCAGGAGGGGAAATATTGAGGGGCTTATCTTCTTGAATTTCAGCAGAGACAGTATGCGTTTGCTGCATCAGCGTTTTTTTGAATTCACGGATGAATTAAAAAATATTGCCAAAGGTGAAAATAGTTTGAGTGCGGCTTTTAATGATTTTTACTTAAAAAACTTCTTACTAAAAAAAGACGGTAGCGTTATTATTGTCGCAGAGTCTAATTATACGAATAATAGAAGTTCTAATATGAATCGCTGGGATAATCCATTTAACTGGGGTATGGGTATGGGTATGGGCATGGGTATGGGTATGTAC
>JBKDRQ010000192.1:0-4330 GCA_046341135.1 Bacteroidota bacterium | reverse complement strand
ATATATTATACCGCATGGCATGCTTGATCCCTGGTTTCAGAAGAGTAAGCAACGTAAATGGAAATCATTTCGGAATTATTTTTATTGGCACTTCGTTGAGAAAAATAATATTCGCCAAGCAAGTGGCGTATTGTTTACTTCCGAGACTGAAATGATAAAAGCTCGGGAAACATTTAAAAGCTATTTTCCAAAATCTGAAATTAATATAGGTTATGGGATACAAGCGCCTCCCGAACGTAACGCTGCACAAATACAAGCATTTAAAGCAAAATGTCAACCTATCGGAGATAATCGTTTTCTTCTTTTTTTAGGCAGAATAGATCGAAAAAAAGGAGTTGATTTATTGATAGATGCTTATATAAATCTTCTTGAGCGAAAGCATCAATTACCAAAATTAGTCATTGCAGGTCCGCTATCCGATTCACATTATGCGCATCGTTTAAAACAAATGGTGCAAGCTTCTGAATTATTATCTGCGTATATTTTTTTCACGGGCATGCTGGAAGGGGATGCCAAGTGGGGTGCTTTTTATTCCTGTGAATTATTTGTTTTACCCAGTCATCAGGAAAACTTTGGAATTGCTGTAACAGAAGCATTAGCCTGCGGCAAGCCCGTTTTGATCAGCGATCAGGTAAATATTTATCAGGAAATTGAATTGTCCAATGCGGGTATAATTTGCCATGATACAAGAGAATCTGTTCAGGATAAATTGTTAGAATGGATTCATCTAAATCCAAACGAGAAAGAAAATATAGCAGCCAATGCCAAAAAGCTCTTTTCTCATTCATTTGATGTAAAAATGGCTGCACAGCGATTATGTGAATTGCTGTAAATCAAGCGCAATATTTTGATATCTGAAAATTGTTATACTTTATTATTAACGGCCTGCATTGAGCCCAATGCAGAAATTGCATTTAAGAATATTCATTTTAGAAAAGATCCTGAAGTCCGATTACTTGATTACGAAAAATCATTAAGATACTGGTTGCGATACCGTCAGGATCAAATAAAAGCAATCATTTTTATTGAAAATTCAGGTTATGCACTCGATCGTCTTAAAGAAATTGCTATACATGAGAATATTTACAACAGGGAAGTAGAATTTCTTCAGATTAATGCGGAACAAATACCGGCCGGAGTTCATTACGGTTATTCTGAATTAGAAATGATTGATTATGCTGTTATAAATAGTGCCTTAATAAAAAAATCGGATTATTTTATAAAAGTAACTGGTCGTTTAACTTTTCCAAGACTTTCTGATTTATTAAATATTCTTAATCACAGGATCAATTTCTTTTCGGATTGCAGAGATTATCATTTGGGCAATAATAAAAAGCGTTTTATTGTAACTACGCTTCTAATTATAAAACATGATTATTATATTAGCCATTTAATGAATTTGCGACTAAGTATGCAAGCGGAAACAGCCAGTCATTTTGAAAAAATATATTATAATAAGCTAAAACCTCTTGAAGATGATGTGACAGTTATACTGCGATTTCCTTTCAATGTAGAGCCGGTCGGTTATGGGGCCCATTGGAACGTTAATTATAGTTCTTTTCAAAAAAAAATCGAGTCTGGTATCAGAGGTATTTTCAGAATATTTTTACCTAACATACGAATATAAAATGTCACCGATAAATACGGATACACATACTGGCCCGTCTTTCTCTTTTCAAAATCGACTGGTACGATTTTGCTGGAATATTGTCTATACTTTTTTATTTAGATATTCGCCTGTTCCTTTTCATGCATGGAGGAGTTTACTTTTAAGAATGTTTGGCGCTAAGGTTGGGAAAGGAGTGCATGTATATCCCGGTGTAAAAATCTGGGCTCCATGGAACCTGGAGATTAAAGATTATGCCGGTATTGCAGGAGGTGTGATTTTATATTCTCAGGGATTTATTTCTATTGGGAGGAAGACTGTAATTTCACAAAATGCTCATCTTTGTGCCGGCACTCATGATTATACCAAAGAAGGATTTCCTTTAATTACAAAGCCGATTCATATAGGTGATCATGTTTGGATTGCTGCTGATGCTTTTGTGCATCCTGGTGTTAACATCGGAAATGGTTCTGTTGTCGGGGCTAGATCGGTGGTAACGCAGTCACTTCCCGAATGGCAGATATGCACCGGTCACCCCTGTGTTCCAGTAAAAAGAAGAGAATTGCATTCTTTGTAAATTATAATTTTATGCCACTCGATCTGACCGTTGCCATACCGGTAAAAAATGAAGCCATTAATCTTCCCCGTTGTCTTGAAGCAATTGGGAAAGACTGGGCTAAGGAAGTGGTGGTCATTGATTCAAACAGTACGGATAATACACTTACGATCGCAAAAGATTTTGGTGTTCAACCTCTTTCTTTTTCATGGAACGGGCAATATCCAAAGAAAAGAAATTGGTTCTTACTGCATCATCAGCCCTCTACATTGTGGGTTCTTTTTTTGTTTGCTGACGAAGTAATCACCCCCTCCTTTAAAAAAGAAGTAGAAGAAAATTTATCAGCAAATTTGCCATATCATGGTTATTGGCTCAGATATACCAATTATTTTATGGGCAAAAAACTGAAAGGGGGCTATCCGCTGGATAAGCTGGCACTTTTTAGAATCGGTAAGGGACTGTATGAAAATATTCCGGAAAATTACTGGAGTAAGATGGATATGGAAGTTCATGAGCATCCTATCGTGGAAGGTTCCGTTGGCATAATAAAGAATCGAATTGAACATAATGACTTTCGAAGTATTCATCATTATATGACCAAACATAATGAATATGCCGTTTGGGAAGCGCATCGTTATATACATACCGTTAAGCAATCTGTGAGAAATACAAACTGGACCTGGAAACAAAGGATGAAGTATAAGATCATAGCTACTCCTTTTTCGGGTATATTTTTCTTTTTGGGGAGTTTTATTTTTTATGGAGGCTTCAGAGATGGATACAGGGGTCTCATTTTTGCCACTTTCAAAATGTCCTATTTTACACAGGTTTATTGTTGCATCAGAGAGTTAAAAAATAAGTAGCAGTTTCTTTACAATAGCTTAAATTAAACATAACATTCCGTACTTACAGGGGTTACATAGGTGTATTACCTATGCATTCTGAAGAATTCCTTAACGGAACTCGCGGATACATTTATGAAATCAATATTGAATAGAATTATTAATCTTTTTAATAAAAGAGCTGAGGAAAATAAGTTACTGTCCGCTTTACCTCTTCAGCAAAGAAAATTATTGCGGAGTATCCAACAAAAAAAGCTAACTTATTTAAATATTCGTAAACTCATTAATATATTACACAGTTGTAATTCTTTAGAGCGCTCAGCGTTGTCGGGAATATTTATAGAAGCCGGTTGCGCATTGGGAGGTTCTGCTATTTTGATTGCACATTCGAAAAATAAAAACCGTTCTTTCTTTGTATATGATGTTTTTGGAATGATACCGCCCCCTACATCAGAAGATACGTTAGAAGTACACGAACGATATCAGGTTATTGCAGATGGAAAATCATCCGGTATTGGGGGAAGTAAATATTATGGGTATGAAAAAAACTTGTATAAAAAAGTTCAAAATAATTTACTCAGGTTTGGTATCAACACTGAAAAGTATTCTGTTAAACTCATCAAAGGTTTATTACAAGAAACGATGCATGTAACAGAGCCGGTTGTATTCGCGCATATAGATGTAGACTGGTATGAGCCTGTAAAAGTAAGTCTGGAGCGTATCTATCCCAGACTGGTTGAAAATGGGGTGATTATACTGGATGATTATTTCGACTGGGGTGGTTGCCGAAAAGCTACCGATGAATTTTTAAGAGATAAAATGGATGAAGTACTTTTAGATGATACTTACGGCTCTTTGAAGATTACAAAAAAGAAAGCGTAACCTTTTCACCTTTATGAATCAATATATCTTTACTCCTTAATCCCCTCCAGCGCAAACATGAACCCATACACCAGTGCAATTTCTTTTAGGTAATCAAATCTCCCACTCGCTCCTCCGTGCCCGTAATCCATATTCGTTTTCAACAGTAAGATATTTTTGTCGGTTTTCATAGCTCTTAGTTTTGCGACCCATTTGGCGGGCTCAAAATACTGTACCTGACTGTCGTGCAGTCCGGTTAATACTAATAAGTTGGGGTAGCTCTTTGCCTCAATGTTTTCATAGGGGCTGTAACTTTTCATATAATCATAAGCTTCTTTATTCTTAGGATTTCCCCATTCATCAAACTCGTTTGTTGTAAGCGGAATGCTTTCGTCGAGCATTGTATTGATAACATCTACAAAGGGCACCTGTGCAATGACACCGTTCCACATATCCGGTGCCATA
>JBKDRQ010000191.1:0-3331 GCA_046341135.1 Bacteroidota bacterium | reverse complement strand
GAAGTGGCTGCTTTTCTATACGTCTCACTCTTTGTATTAAAAAAATGGAGAATAGACGACTCTTGTACATAAGATTTAATAACCCTGATACCGGAATAAGACTGTTGCGCTTCGGAAGTAAGATCAGATAATTCTGCTTGCACCTTTTCACTTTGCCGGTCTATACTTCTGTTAACGAGATAAATAATAAGAGCCAGTATTGGTAGCGGAGCCAGCACGTACATCGCCAGCTCTTCATTTTTCTTTACCATATTATATACGCTGAGAAAAATCAAGGCGGTGAGGTTGATCAGATACATAATGGCCGGTCCTGTAAATGCCCTCACCCTTGTTACATCCTCTGCCATCCTATTCATCATATCCCCCGTTTCATGGGTTTTGTAAAAATGTAAATCCAGCTGCTGATAATGATGAAAGATCTGATTTTTCTGATCGTACTCCATCAGCCGACTCATCACGATGATTGTTTGCCGCATAAAA
The DNA here is from genome assembly GCA_046341135.1 of Bacteroidota bacterium. Taxonomy (GTDB): domain Bacteria; phylum Bacteroidota; class Bacteroidia; order Chitinophagales; family Chitinophagaceae; genus Lacibacter. The sequence goes on along the minus strand of JBKDRQ010000191.1, from coordinate 2,851 downwards.
AACATAAATAATCCACGCAACAAAGCGAGCAGCAGCAAAACCACCCCACAGGCAATGATAACTGCATTGAAATTTAAAAAGTAATGCCGAATGTTTTCAGTAATCCATCGCACGAGGGGATCCTGATAAGTTTTAGCTACAACATCCTTTTTCCCTGGTAAATATTGCTGTACACTGTCAATGACATAACCTGTCAGCTGCGGTGCCAACACAGCAAAGTAGTTGGAAATAAGAATAAACAATACGCCGGAAAAAAGACGAACCCTGTATTTCCAGAATAAAGGTCTTAAAGCATTTAAAGAAGACATCCGCACAAAGGTACAGTTCAAATCAGCTTTGGAAGATTTTGATTTAGGCTTACATAAATTCATTTTTCAACTTACCTTCACAGCAGCAATGAAAATATTATTCTGGTCCATCGGCAAGGCTCACGAATCGTATGTAAAAGAAGGCGTTGATCTGTTTACCAAAAGAATCAATCATTATTATCCGGCAGAATGGCACTTGCTTCCCTTGCCCAAAAACACCGGTATGCTCAGCGAGTCGGATATTAAAATCCGCGAGGGGAAGATGATTATGGAATGGCTTAAACCGGAAGATTATCTGGTTGCCCTCGACGAAAGAGGCAAACAAATGAAGAGCGAAGCGCTGGCAGCATTTATTCAGACACGCAGCAATCAAAGTGTGCGACAATTAATTTTTTTAATTGGCGGTGCTTACGGACTCGATGAACAGGTACTTAAAAGAGCCAACTATAAATGGAGCCTCTCTGATCTCGTATTTCCGCATCAACTGGTTCGCTTGATGCTGGCTGAACAAATCTATCGGGCTTGCACCATACTTAAAAACGAAAAATATCACCATGCATAAACTCATACATCAAATATGTACAATATGTCCATGACATTGGTCATCATCATTATTACCGTCATCATTTCCATTGGTGCATTTTCAAATGAAAAAATGAGAAATGATTTAATTTTCTGGCCGCCACTCATTAATAAGAAACAACAGTATTACCGATTTATAACCTCAGGATTTATTCATGCCGACTGGGCACATCTGTTGTTCAATATGATTACGCTGTATTCCTTTGGAGAGGCCATGGAATTATTCTATGTGATGAAAATTGACAAGATGGGTTATCTGTTATTTTATCTGGGTGGACTGATTTTTTCGGAGCTGCCCTCCTATATCAAACATATTAATAATTACCAGTACAGAAGTCTGGGTGCTTCCGGTGCCGTATCCGGCATTCTTTTCTCATTTATTCTGCTGGCTCCCTGGCAAACCCTTTATGTGTTTTTCTTTCCCCTCCCCGCTATCGTATTTGCTGTTTTGTATTTCATTTATACAGGTTATATGGCCAAAAAAGGAGGAGATCAGATCAATCACAGTGCGCATTTATGGGGAGCCATCTATGGAATGGTTTTTACAGTCATTATGGAACCTGCCGTACTTAAAAACTTTTGGAATCAGTTAATATATCCGCCTTTCAATTTGTAGGACTTCACGGGTATTGTCCGTGACTTTAAAGCGGTCATCTATACGGTATCCAACCACCCAGATAATTCTGGAGTTACTTTCAAGCACCCATAGATTTTCTTTTTCTGTTCTGGAAAGTTTTTGATCAATGAGAAAGCGTGCAATTTTTTTCTTCTTCCTCATACCCAGCGGATAAAAATAATCGCCCTCTCTCCACTTCCTCAAAATGAGCGGATAATGAATATCCTTTGCATTCAGTATAGCAACCTGCGGATCCGGATTGACGATAAATTTATCCACTTCTATTACGGCCAGACTTAGTTGCCCACCTGGATAAGGGCAGACCGTCGCCTCTTTCTCTATTGTAAAAATGGATGTATCGGAATGTTGTGGAGGAGCAATGATGAAATGTGCACGATGCTTAATGATTCTATTATGTGTTTGCGGTGCGGTAATATAACTTCCTGAATCTGCCTCCTTCAACTTGACCACTTCCTGAATCTGCGCTTCCGTAAATCCATAAGGATGCAGCAAATCGTAGATGAGGGCTTCATTATTGTATCGGAATAAAGCATTTATAGCTATATATATTTCTTCTCCTCTTTTCTGTATGAGCTTTTTCAAAACAGGGCGAGTAGTGTAATGATAGAATGCTTCGACTGACTTCAATCTTTTGATATTATCCAGCAGGTTTCCCTTCACAGATGGATACACTTTTTCAATCATCGGGATGATTTCATTTCTGAAATAATTCCTGGTGTAATCCGATGCTTTGTTTGTCCGATCTTCTCTGTAGGCAATCTTCGATTCATGAGCATAAGCCATGAGCTCCAATTTCCAAAAAGGCAATAAAGGCCGGACAATATTTTCATATTTTTCAGGAATCCCCGTAAGTCCTTTCAACCCCGTTCCCCTGAAAAAATGCATCAGCAGCGTTTCGATCTGATCATCTGCATGATGCGCCGTGAGAATGAATGTTTTTCTTTTATTGACTGCCTGCAACTGATCTGCCAGTTCCTTCAGCCATTGATATCTCAATATTCTGGCGCCTTCCTGAAGCGATAATTTATTTTTTTCAGTGTATGCATTGGTGTCAAACACTTTCACTTCAAGGGGTACACCGATTTGTTGTGCATAATTTTCTACAAATTTTTGATCCCCTTCACTCTCTTCGCCTCTGAGTTGGAAATTGCAGTGAGCGAGTGTGATTGAATAATTCAGTGCATGGCACATATGTGCCAGCACCATACTATCTACTCCGCCGCTCAAGGCAATAATGAGATGGTTCTCTTTTTTGAAAAGAGCATTGCTATTCACGTGATGTTCAAACTTTTTTAGTAAATCCACAAACGTTTAATATTCTATT
>JBKDRQ010000190.1:0-9160 GCA_046341135.1 Bacteroidota bacterium | reverse complement strand
ACTTTTGCATATCCATATCCTGGAAGATCCGTTATGTACCATTGCTGTCTTTGGGAAATCTGTTTTACCTTAATATTTTCAGGTTCACTTTCAATTAAAAAATGATTAATCAGCTGCGTTTTTCCGGGAGTAGCACTCGTCTTGGCCAGATTTTGCTGCCGGCAGATCATATTGATCAAAGAAGATTTCCCCACATTACTTCTGCCGATAAAAGCATACTCCGGCTTATCCGAAGGCGGGCATTTTTCCACCGAAGGACTACTCACCATATAAATAGCAGAAACAATATTCATTCTTGCAAGATATAAAAACGATTCAACATTTCATTTTGTCTACAAGTCCTTCCCCTACCTTTGCCGCACCAATGAATCGTACATACGCTCATGATCAAATAGTCCCTGATGAAGGATCAAAAAAAGGGAAAAAAGCACAGGTTGCTGCTATGTTCGACAGCATTGCACACCGTTATTATTTTCTAAACAGATTTCTTTCAGGGGGAATAGATATTTATTGGAGAAAGAAAGCGCTGGAAACATTGAAGCCATTACAGCCCAAGCAAATTTTAGATGTGGCTACCGGAACGGGAGATTTGGCCATAATGGCTGCTGAAATTTTAAAGCCTGCAACCATCATCGGTATTGACATTAGCCCCAATATGCTGGAGGCAGGAAGAAAAAAAATTGAACACAAATCACTCAATACTATAATTACACTCGTTGATGGCGACAGTGAGGCAATAAATTTCCCCGAAAATTCGTTTGATGCAGTAATGGTTGCCTTTGGAGTAAGAAACTTTGAAAATCTGGAAAAAGGATTAAGTGAAATTTTACGGGTACTAAAGCCGGAAGGGCAATTAGTCGTACTTGAATTTTCTAAACCTTCAATACCTCTTTGGAGTCACTTGTATCGTGTGTATATGAAATATATTGCACCTAAACTGGCAGGCTGGTTAAGTCGCAATAAAAAAGCCTATATTTATCTCCATGACAGCATTCAGGCTTTCCCTGAAGGCAGACAGTTTGTTGAAGTAATGAATAAAACAGGATTTAAGCAAGTAACATGCAAGTCGCTAACATTTGGCATCAGCAGTATATATACCGGAAGAAAATAATTTTTCTTACACTTTTCACGCTGTGTTTTTCTCAGAACATACTGGCACAGCGCGAATGGAATTTGCCTGATCATGATCTGAAAAGATATTATTTTGGCATTACCCTCAGTACCAATGTAGCGCGTTTCCATTTGCTGCATGATCCCAATTTTTTAAAGTCAGACAGCATATCGGTTGTTTCCCCTACTTCAAGAGGTGGGTTCGGATTGGGTTTATTGGGAACATTTAAAGTATTTAATCACCTTGAATTAAGAACAAATCCACATTTGATTTTTGCATCAAGGGGCATTACCTATAATGTAAAATACCCACGTATGGACGAAAAAACCATACAGGAAAAACTAATAGAAAGTATTTACGTCAGCTTCCCCGTTCAGGTGAAATTTAGCAGCGACAGAATTTCCAACTTCCGTGTGTATGTATTAGGGGGTGGAAAATTTGAATATGATCTTGCGAGTAATAGTCAAAAAAGAAAAGCAGAAGACCTTGTAAAAATTATTAAAGGAGCTTTTGGATATGAGCTGGGCTTTGGATTTAATTTTTACTACCCCAGTTTTATTTTCAGCCCTGAAATTAAAATCAGCAATACCATTCCTAACGTTCACAGCAGAGATCCCAACCTCATCTACTCAAATGTAATTGACCGTATGCAGTCCAGAATGATTGTTTTTAGTATTCATTTAGAAGGCTAATGCTTCTTGTAGATTAATAATCATAATCCCTGAACCAAAGGTTCATTCTCAATCCGGCGCCTATTATCAATGAATTTATATTGGCTGACGCAGCCATTTCTTCTTTTCTGTACAATGCATGCAAATCCAGATAAATATTTTCTTTTATTTCATAGGTGGCATGAAAAGCTGCATTGAGTACCGATCTCGAAACCCCATTCAGCATCGTGTAGCCAAACTCAGCAGTTCTCCCATCTCCATTTAATTTGAAAATATTACTGCCGGAATAATATCCGGAAACACTGTCAATACCTTGTCTCCAATATATCAATCTGCCCGAAAGCGTCAAACGATTAAGAGGCTGATATTTCAGCACCAGAATATACTCATTGAAATTAGCACCTAAAGGATGAGCTAATGGTTGATTATAATGTGAATAATTAGAAACAGAATCATAATGAGAATAAGTAAATGGACGCACCCGATTCCATTCTGCCTGAAAGTCAAGGTTCTTGATGGAAGCCACATCTATATATTTAAATCCTAATTGAAGTCCTGTTTTATTTCCCCACCAGCCGGATTGCTCTCTCATTTTAGCAAGATTAAATTCGTCAAGAATAAATTGTCCGTAAAATAAACCGCGCTTAAGTACATTAACTTTAAAGTCAGCACCAATTACTGCATTATCCTGACTTCCCAGATTGCCTTCAATACTTCTTAAAAATATCACCGGATTCAGATACCCGAATTCAAATCTGTCTCTTCTGCCAAAAATAACACCCTCAAATAAACCTATATTCAGCCATTTAGTTAGATTCATACTCAAATGATGCATGGCAGCATATTTTCGAGGCACTAAATTATTGGTACTGTTATCTGCCGCACCTGCATGCAATTCCATAAATAAATTCTGATAATTCAATTTCCAGAAACGGGTGTTGACTTTCACAAAAAGCTGATTACCTGAAAAATCACTCAGCAATAAACTTCTGTAACCATTGCCGATAAACTGACGGTCATAACCTGCCTGTATGCGTATATATTTTTGCGCCTGAAAAGTAAAATATCCTCTCGCATCAATATAATCAACAGCTGATCTTTTGAAAGATTTATAAAAGTTGGCACCCGGAACAGACTTTAAACTATCTACCCATTCTCCAAAAAACGAAGGCCCTCGCTCCTGCACATCCATGGCCATAAAAGAAAAACCTATCTTTTTACCAATGCCACCACGTACAGCAAGCCCACGCTGATTGATGAAATTAGAGAAAGAAGTATCTCCCGTTTTCTCCATCGACTGTCGAACCTGAATGAGCGGATTAATTGTTATAAAGTAATCCTGACCATAATGCTCAAAAAAATGAGCTGGCGTTCTGTACAACTTCTTTAATATAGGTTGTTTTGAATTGTAAGATGCTCTTTCGCCATTCAACCATTCCTGATTATTCATATAAAAGCTGCGCAGATTATATTGATCAGCTTTACTCAGCATAATGGGTTGATAGCCGCTATCCGTTTGTGCAGTACTGTCCAATAAAGAGGCCGTATACTTTACAAGCGACTCCCGTTCATATGGTTTTATATTGGAAAAGTACTGATCAGAAAATTTTCCTGATTTTATTTCAAGTCGATCAAATAAATTCTGGTGTTTGGTTTGTTGTGATAAAAAAGCACTCTGAGATAATACCTTGGAATGAAAAGACAGAAATAAAAAAAACAACAGCAAGTATTTGATGGCAGTCATATATTGGTTAATTAAAGAATAAAAATAAGGCTATTTATCATTTATAAAAATTTTAACCGCTAATAAAGATGGAACGAGATGATTGAAGGGTAGATTAAATGTTAAGAGGACGCCAAACTTGTGCAGGTAATTTATTTTTAATTGTATTGCATGAATACATTTGCCATCAAACAACCTGAAAACACCATGCTTGTATCAACCTTCGGCAGCACTATTATGGGTGTGCATGCCATTAGTATTTCCATAGAAGTTAATGTAAGTGCGGGAGCGCATTTCTTTATCGTTGGTCTTCCGGATAATGCGGTGAAAGAGTGTCAGCATCGTATTGAAAGTGCATTAAAAAACTGAGGTTATTATTTCCCTCGCACCAAAGTAATCATCACTCTTGCTCCTGCTGATATACGTAAATCCGGATCTGCTTTCGATTTACCCATTGCCATGGCTATTCTTGGAGCAACAGAACAGCTGTCTGATCCGGACGCACTAAAATCATACATGATGCTGGGAGAACTGGGATTGGATGGTTCCGTCAAACCCATAAAAGGTGCTTTACCCATTGCGATACAGGCAAAGAATGAAAAATTTAAAGCATTGATTCTTCCCAAAACAAATGAAAGAGAAGCCGCGATGGTAAGCAAATTAACTGTTTACGGTATTGATCATATAGATGAATTGATTGATTTTTTAAACAATAAAAAAACATTAGAGCCCGTATCTATTGATACAAATGAATCATTCTATCAGGCACAATTTGAATACGAATATGATTTTGAAGAAGTAAAAGGACAAGCAAATATTAAACGCGCACTGGAAATTGCTGCAGCAGGAAGTCATAACGCCATTCTTATTGGCCCTCCCGGTGCAGGCAAGACAATGCTCGCAAAACGGTTGCCAACTATTTTACCGCCTCTTAGTCTGGAGGAAGCTTTGGAGACTACCAAAATTCACAGCGTAGCCGGAAAGCTTCCGGATTATGCTACACTCATTGCAAAACGTCCTTTCAGAATGCCACATCATACCATATCAGATGTTGCACTTGTAGGAGGAGGGACTCTACCGCAGCCCGGTGAAATTTCACTCGCTCTTAATGGCGTATTATTTCTGGATGAATTACCAGAATTTAAAAGGACAGTACTGGAAGTGATGCGACAACCCATGGAAGAGAGAAGAGTAACCATTTCAAGAGCTAAAATATCCATTGATTTTCCGGCATCGTTTATGTTGATAGCATCCATGAATCCTTGTCCTTGCGGATTTTTCAATCATCCCGAAAAAGAATGTACCTGTGCACCCGGTATTGTTCAAAAATATTTAAATAAGATATCGGGCCCCTTACTCGACAGAATTGATTTGCATGTGGAAGTAACACCTGTAGCATTTCGTGATTTGTCATCACAAAGTAAAGAGGCCTCAAGTAAAACGATCAGAGAAAGAGTCATTGCAGCAAGATCAATTCAATCGCTAAGATTTAAAGAAGAAGAAGGAATTCATTCGAATGCGCAAATGAGCAGCAGACTTTTAAAAGAGGTTTGTACCATTAATGAAAATAGCAAACAATTATTGAAGACCGCGATGGAACGATTAAATTTATCTGCCCGAGCCTATGATCGCATCATTAAAGTAAGCCGAACCATTGCTGACCTTGCTGCATCGAAGGAAATAGAAGCTGAACATATTGCAGAAGCTATTCATTTTAGAAGTCTGGACAGAGAAGGCTGGGGAGGGTGATGGGATCAGATATAAAATGATGATCTCTACGGTGAACTTGATTTCTTATTGAAAAGAGATTTTCGTTTTTTCTTACCCGTCTGATAAATATTAGATGCCTGCTTAACAATCTCTAATAACTCTGTTTGCCAGAAATCAGTTGGTCTGGCTGACTTCACAAGCTGGGTTTGCAAATCCTCCCAATTACCCTGTTGCACATGTTTGGAGTTTCTTAATAACATACCAAACTCAGCCACAGACGCCAAAAACAAATAAGTGCTGTCAAGCTTATCAAAAGGAAGATAATTGTAATTACACTGATACTTCTGCATTTGTACTGCACCGGTATCAGAAAATTGATACCCCAATTCTACATTACACACCGAGGAATTGTTTTCAATAAACCCGGGTCTCATTTCAATTTCAAAAATAGCTGTTGCCGTATGTCCTGTTCCGATCTCGCCCCCTTCTAAAACTTTTTCTAAATTTATCCCATTCACAATCGGATTATCATAACCGATCAGACGATATTGCTTAACCACGGATGAATCAAAATTTACATTTAAGTATGCATTATTGGCAACAACATATAAGGTTTGCATAAGCTCTTTTACCAGAATTTTTTCTCCTTCTTTTATGTTATCAATATAGGCAAAATTGCCATTTCCTTTTTTGGCCATCACCTCCAGCTTGGAGTCTTTATAGTTACCCATGCCCACTCCCAAACAAGTAAGATAAATTCCCATTTTCTTTTTGGCATCCACCAAATCCATCAATGCTTTCTCAGTATATTGGCCAACATTAAAATCACCGTCAGTAGCAAGAATGATGCGGTTGATTCCCTGCTTTACAAAATTCACTCTGGCATATTCGTATGCAGCATTCAAAGCAGATTCTCCCGGTGTTTCACCACCCGGACTCAAATCTTTTATCTTCTTTAAAATTTTTTCTTTTTCAACGCCGGAGGTAGGAGGCAATACAACCGATACAGCGCCGCCATAGGTGATGATAGATAGCGTATCACAATCTCTTAAGCTATTCACCAGCATCCTAAAAGCTGTCTTTAATAAGGGTAGTCGGTTTGGCATATCCATTGAACCGCTAACATCTATGAGTAAAACCAAATGTGATGCCGGAAGATGATCTATATTTACTTTTTTTGCCTGCATTTGCATGAATAAAAGCTGGCGCGCTTTATTCCAGGGACAGGGTGTTGCCTGATATTCAAAATTAAAAACATCATTGATCGCTACCGGCTTTTCCTTTTGAGGAAAATAGTTCAACATCTCTTCTATTCTGACAGCATCATTAGGAACAACAGAATTATTATTGATGAAACGACGAATATTACTGTAAGAAGCCTTATCAATATTTAGTGAAAAAGCAATAGAGGGATAATCTTTGCTATTGGTGACCTCATTTTCCATCATTCGCGAGTACGTTTCACCTGACTCAAAGCCAAAGGGATTATAATCATCCTGTTTATTCTTGATAATAGAAAGGAGGCCGGTCTGCTTTTTTATTTTTCGGGTCGGAGATCGAATAAGCTGAATCGTATAGAAGCTACGATAATCTATAAAGATGGTCATATCCTCAAACCCATCCAGAGACAAAGTGATGCTATCACCCGTTAAATTATAAGGAAATCCAAAAGCACCTGCTGATCCGGTAAAATAAAACTGATTGTTTGTATGTAATCGAATTTGAACAAAGGGTAAACCTTTCCCGTTCTGATCCACCACTTCTCCTTTAAAGTAATATTGAGCTAAAGCACAATTAGAAATCAAAAAGAATACAACTACACATACACAACGAAATATGTGCAATCTGAAATATCTTGCTAAAAGATATCTGAAATCTGTAGGATATATTTTTTTACTCATTAAGCAGATTATGTATCCAACTGATAAATATCTCTCAGATTCCTACCAAGCCCATCATAATCAAGTCCATAGCCCAATAAAAACTTGTCAGGAACCTGAAATCCAAGATAATCAATTTTTACGGGATATTTAATAGCCCTTGGCTTGTGTAACAGTACCGCAATGGAAAGAGAAGCCGGATTTTGATGCATGAGTTGAGGTAAAAAATCATGCATGGTTTTTCCGGTATCAATTATATCCTCTAAAATAATCAGATGGCGACCCGCTATATCGGTATCCAGTCCGATGGTCGTAATCACCTGGCCGGTTGACTGTGTTCCTTTATAGGATGCCAGTTTAATAAAACAGATCTCCGCCTCTATATTCAAAGACTTAAATAAATCAGATGCAAACATGAACGATCCGTTCAGGATAGCTATAAACAGAGGCTTTTTGTCTTTATAATCTTTATTGATACAATCAGCCAGCTGCGTAACTCTGAGAAGGATATCTTCTTCTTTCAGAAAAGGGACAAAATGCTTATTGTGTACTTTTATAGACATCGTAATCTTTTTGGCTGACGATAAGTTCCGTGCCATGTTTAAGATCCGTTCCTGTCAAGTCGTTCCACTGCATTAGTTGCTGTATAGAAACATTATATTTTTTTGAAATGCCATATAGTGTTTCTTTGGGCTGAACTACATGCACTTCATATTCATCTGATTCAGTTTGTTTATTTACTTCTGCCAGCTTAGACGCAACATCTGCAGAAGCAATTTCGGGTATGGATGGAGCCTGGTTTTGTAAATATAATTTTTGTCCTGCAGCAGGATTTTGCGAACGGCTAAGATAATTTAAATGAAGCAAAGCTTCCATACGAATTCCTCTTTTTTGAGCAACATCATACAATGTTTCTCCTTGCTCTACAATATGATAGTCGACTGCACCAACCTTCCGTTTTCTTTGAAGATAAATGAGCTGCGCATTTTCCAGCAATTCCTTCTCAACCGTAAAGTCATTAAAATCATAAAGGTATTTGAGTGGAATATTATAGCTTGAGGCGAGGGATAATAAAGAAGTGCCCGCTTCTGCATATACTACTCTTGTGTCATTGATTTTAAATTCTCCGAAAGGATAGCCTGACCTTTGTTGAACAGAAGGTTCAGCTTTAATTTCATCCTTTTTAGGCAAAGGCTTCTCTGCTTCTTTTTCTTTTACCGGATTTACGGCAACAACTACTACTTCTTCTTTTTCAATTGGCTGTAAAGCAGGAATAGTTACCGGTTCCGCAACCGCTGTTTTATCTTCATCAGAAGGCTGATTGATTTTTTCCTCCGGCTTCTTACCCATGGCCATCAAAGAATAATCATTGAGATTGTAGGTTTCAATGTATTTAATCAGAATCATTGGATATTTGGGATTGGTAGCATACCCTGCTTTCTTCAATCCATAAGCCCATGCCTTATAATCCAGGGGATCCAAGTCAAATAAAAAGTGATAATGCTTGCGTGTTCTTAAGAAATCGGAATGATCAATATAAGAAGCAATGGCATCGTCATATTTACGAAAACATTCCTGCGGCGCGTCATCATCATGGCTTACCGATGGTCCTTTCCAGGTTTCTTTACATTTAATCCCAAAATGGTTATTTGATTTTTTCACCAGCGCACTGTTGCCGTTTTCCGTTTCCAGAATTCCTTGTGCCAGCGTGATGGATGCAGGCACACCTGATCTTACCATCTCCTTGATCGCGATATCCTTGTAAGTATTGACATACTCTTCAATCGTAATTTTTTGAGCAATAAGTGGAGTGGAGAAAATGAAAAAAAACAGGAGCGATTGCATTTTTTTCATCAGAAACCTTTTTAGTAATTAATAGGATATTATTTTTTTCGAATCAAATATACGCCATCTCTTACAGTCAGCATTAATTTTTCTACTCTTTTATCATTTTTTACATGTTCATTAAACTCTTGTACGGCCAGGGCATTCTTCCCTTTGATATTTTCTTTAAGCACCTCCCCGTGAAATAATACATTATCTGCAATAAGCAACCCGCCCGAAC
>JBKDRQ010000189.1:0-3042 GCA_046341135.1 Bacteroidota bacterium | reverse complement strand
CAGTACACCTTTAGCCCCATCAATAAAGTTCTGTCCCAAATGTGGTCAAAAACGTTAATTTATAATATAAATATATGAATACTAAAAGAATATTTTCGTCATTGCTAGCACTCTTTGGAGAGGCACTATTAATTTTCTGTTTTTTACATTTTTCTATTTGATACTTGCGATTGGCGTTATGATTATTTTTAATTCTGTAAAACCAATTCATTTTACAAATCAAATCATAATTCATGGTATATTGTTTTTCCTTTTATTACTTGGAAAAACCGATGAAGTTGACCACCTCAGACCGATTTAAATTGACCACCTTTGGCCGATTGAAATTGACCACTTCAGACCGGAGCAAATTGACCACCTGAAGAGGGTAAAAGCGTTCATGTTTTAATGGTAACATCTTTCGGTAAGTTAGTAAATTAAACTTACTAAAAGATGGCAAATAACCCAATAAACATGAGCAAAGTGAGACACATACTGCGATTACATTCGCAAGGGTATAAAAAACTACAGATAGCCGAGCAAACGGGCGTAGCCCGTAATACTTTGAAAAAGTATCTCAAGGAATTTGAGCAAAGCGGACTAAACTTTGAAGAAATCAACCAACTCAGCGATAAAGATTTAGAAGACCTCTTTGTAAAGCCTCAGGAAAGATTACCAATTAATAATAAACTACAACTTCTGTTTAGTCTTTTTCCAGGCATGGATAAGGAACTCAAACGAAAAGGCGTTACAAGAAAAACCTTGTGGGAGAGCTACAAGGCGCAGTACCCAGAGGGTTTTGGCCGCAGTCAGTTCAATAGTTATTTTGCTGCCTGGAAAGCACAAGTAAACCCAACCATGCGTATGGAGCATAAAGTTGGAGATAAATTGTATGTTGATTTTGCAGGAGAAAAACTACAAATCATTGATAAAGAAACAGGAGAGATACAAGGCGTAGAAGTTTTTGTGGCTATACTTGGTGCAAGCCAGCTAACCTATGTTGAGGCGGTAATGAGTCAACAGAAAGAGGATTTTATTGCAGCTTGTGAAGGAGCGATGTATTATTACGGAGGAGTTCCTGCGGCTATTGTTCCTGATAATCTAAAATCAGCTGTTACCAAAAGTAGCAAATACGAACCCGTATTAAATGAAACCTTCGCAGACTTTGCAGAGCATTATAGTACAACTATATTGCCTGCAAGAGCTTATCGGCCAAGAGACAAAGCTTTAGTGGAAAATGCAGTTAAAATTATTTACCGCCGTATTTATGCAAAAATAAAACACAAAGAGTTTTACTCGCTCGACGAACTCAATAAAGCCATACTGGAGGAACTGGAAACACATAATAATTTACTATTAACCGGCAGGAACTACAGCAGGCGACAACAGTTCGAGGAAGTGGAGCGTGTGGCTTTAAGGCCATTACCGCCATTACGCTACGAACTAAAAAAACACGTCTTTGTTACAGTTATGAAAAATGGTCATGTGTCATTGGCCGTAGATAAGCATTATTATAGCGTTCCGTATCGTTATATAGGTAGAAAGGTTAAGGTATTATACTCACGCCATAGTGTAGAAGTATATTACAATTACGAACGAATAGCTTTACACAAACGCCTTAAAAGTCCTTATAACTACACAACTGATAAAGACCATTTGGCATCGGCACATCGTTTTGTGAGCGATTGGACTCCTGAGCGTTTTATATCATGGGCAGAGAACATACATGAAGATGTAAAGCTCTATATTTTAAAAGTTCTTGACAGGAAACAGCATCCTGAACAAGCTTACAAGTCTTGCGTAGGCATTCTAAGTCTTGGCAAGAAAGCCGGAGAAGAACGTTTGATTAAGGCTTGTCAAAGAGCTTTAGGTTATGGAATTTACAATTACAAAACCATCCAAAAAATACTGGAAAAAGGCTTGGATCAAAACGAGGAAGATATGGATCAGCTACAAATGCCCATGCACGATAACATCAGAGGCGAGGAATATTATCAATAATCACATCAATAAATTAAAACATAAACCAATAAACAAAAGAAAAATGAATACAACAACTTTAGACAAAATGCGAAAGATGAAGTTCTTTGGTATGCACAGGGCTTTTAAAACAAACATTGAATCCGGAAAACATGAGAACTACACACCGGATGAAATCATTGCTCACCTTATCGAAGCTGAATGGGACGACAGGCAGAACCGCAGTATAGAGCAGAAAATTAAAAATGCAAGGTTCAGATACAAAGCAGCTGTTGAAGACATCCTTTATACAGCAGACCGCAACATTGATAGAAACCAAGTGATGCGGTTTATGGAATGTAGTTTTATTGATAAACATGAAAACATTATTATAACTGGAAGCACTGGCATTGGTAAGAGCTATTTAGCTTCTGCTTTGGGGCATCATGCCTGTGGCTTGGGATACAAGGTAGTGTATTACAATGTTCCTAAACTCTTTGCAAAGCTTAAAATGGCAAAGGCTGACGGGTCATACATTAAAGAGATAGCTAAAATAGAAAAACAAGATTTATTAATCTTAGATGATTTTGGTATACAGCCTTTTGATACTCAAAACAGAGCCGCACTCATGGAAATCATAGAAGATAGGCATGCTAAAAGCTCTGTCATATTTACCTCGCAAGTGCCGGTAAATAAATGGCACGAGATTATTGGCGAAAAAACAATAGCCGATGCAATCCTTGATAGAATTATACATGAATCTCATCGTTTAGAACTTAAAGGGGAATCATTAAGAAAAAAATCAAGCAAACTTATTGCGGAAAATAACAACAACTAACCCTAAAATTTATATTTTTGTTTAACCACTAAAATGAACATGAACGCAAAATCTTCGCCAGCAAAATCAGTGGTCAATTTGCTTCGGAATCAGGTGGTCAATTTAATCGGTCTATGCACATAAGCGATAAAAAACATGGTCATAAACAAGTTTAAGACTTTGTATTTGTGATATCTTTTTTTCATTTTTTAGTAAAATCTAATTTTAAAGAAAAGCAAATATTTTAGATGTATTTACCTTTAACAAACTTCTGTCGAATACTCTTT
>JBKDRQ010000188.1:0-4188 GCA_046341135.1 Bacteroidota bacterium | reverse complement strand
GCGTTGTGATGCCAATATATCCATACGACCTGCAGGCTCTAAAGAGCTGGGCACTAAAGCAGAGGTTAAAAATCTGAATTCCATCCGGTATTTAAGAAAAGCCATTGATTTTGAAGTAAAGCGCATGATTGAATTGGTGGAGCGCGGTGAACAGGTAATACAGGAAACCAGAGGATTCAATCCAGATACTGAAACGACATTTTCGATTCGCACCAAAGAAGATGCCAATGATTACCGTTATTTTACAGATCCCGATTTGCCGGCATTTGTTGTAACCGAAGAATTCAAAAATCAAATCAAAAAATCGCTTCCGGAATTACCTGCGGAGAGAAAGCAAAGACTAATTCAGCAATATGCCATTCATGAAAAAGATGGAGCGCGTATTGAGTCAGATAATGAATGGACGCGTTATTTTGAAGAAACTGCAAAATCCAATAGGCAGTATCAGCAAATTGCCAACTGGATGTTAGGTCCGATACGATCTTATTTAAACGAGCATGAAGTTCCTATTAATGATTTGCTTTTCACACCCAAGATTCTGGCTGCACTAATTGATCTGGTCGAAGAAGGAAGTGTAAGTCATACGGTTGCTGTTCAAAAATTATTTCCTCAGTTGCTCAAAGAGGGAGGCGAGCCCCGGATTTTAGCGGTTTCGCTCAACTTGATTCAGGAAAGAAATACAGACACCTTATCGGCATTGGTGGATGATGTATTAAGTCGAATGCCGGAGAAGATAGCTGAATATAAAAAAGGCAAGAAAGGGTTAATGGGTTTATTTGTCGGCGAAGTGATGAAACAATCGAAAGGCAAGGCTGATCCGAAGCTGCTCAATCAATTGATTGCTGAAAAATTGCAATCTTAAGTCCCTATATATAGATCTATCATTTATCTTCAATATTCAATACTACATGTTATGTTCAGAATTATTGGTTCGCTTTTAATTGCAATGACTTTATATGCCTGCTCATCCGCTGAAAATAAAGAGTTTACTGTTACAGGGATGATAAAATCTGCACCCGCTACGCCGGTATATCTGGAACTGGTTGCTTTTAATAATACACCTCCGCAAGTAATTGACAGTATGACCATTAAGGATGGTAAGTTTTCTTTGAAAGGGAAAACAACAGAGGAGTCGTTGTTACAAATCAGATTCCCGGAAATTCAGGAAGCCCCTTTGTTGTTTATTGTTAATGACAAAAATAATATTGAGTTAACAGGAGATTGGGGCAATACAGGCGCTTATCGTTATGCAGGATCTCCGGCATCTGAGCGACTCCGGTTATTTATTGATTCGCTAACGCATTTACAATTGGGATTGATGCAGGCTGATACTGCTACTGTCGGCATGACCGATAGTATGCTTGCATTAAGAGATTTACAGAAGCAACAGAAAATAAAAGACTATAAGGCGTATGTTTCTAAAACGGTTTCGGCAGATGAGAGCCCGGTAATCAGTTTATTTGCCGCATCCTTGAGTATGGGAGAAAATGCTACGGAGAATGAAGCCTTGTTCAATGGATTACAAAAAAGATTTCCAAAGCACAATGGAGTTACAATGGTCGTAGAGCAGTATAGAGAGATGGTAAAAAATGAGCAACAGCGGCTTCAGAAAAAACCGGTTCAGGTAGGGCAGCCTGCTCCCGAAATTATTCTTCCGGATCCCCAGGGACAATCTTTTTCTTTAAGTAGCCTGCGGGGCAAATATGTGTTGATTGATTTTTGGGCGAGCTGGTGCGGGCCTTGCAGAGAGGAAAATCCGAATGTGGTGGCGGCTTATGAGCAATACCGGTCAAAAAATTTTACGGTACTGGGAGTATCTCTTGATAAATCGAAAGAGGATTGGTTGCAGGCTATTAAAGAAGACAAGCTTAATTGGCATCACGTTTCCGATTTGAAATTTTGGGAAACACCCATGGTTTCATTATATGGTTTTGATGCAATTCCTTACAATGTATTAATTGATCCTCAGGGTAAAGTAGTTGCTGATAATTTAAGAGGATCGGCTCTTATTAATAAGTTGGCAGAAGTGCTTAAATAAAATAGGCCCCGGTGGAAACCGGGGCCGCAACCAAAACTAACTGCTTATGAGAAAAATCTTATGATACAAATTTCTGACTTTATATATAGATATATTGTTCAAGAATTGTTAATGTTATGACATTAAAAAGGCCCCGATGAAAATCGGGGCCGTAACCAAAACTAACTGCTTATGAGAAAAATTTTATTCTATATGCAATTAAGACGTTTTTTTTAGGATAAAGTTGTATTGCTGTTGTTAAAATATTGTAAATAGGTGTAAATATTTAGCCTTGAATAAGTCTTCATGCTCATTTCTAATGTTGCTCCGACTTCCTCTTATTTTTCCTGAGTTAATTTTTCAGCATTTTCTGCTACTTGCAGCGCTTCAATCAACTCTTCAATTTCTCCGTTAAGTACTGCATCCAGATTGTAAAGTGTAAAACCTATGCGATGATCTGTTACTCTTCCCTGAGGGAAATTGTAGGTGCGTATTTTAGCAGAACGGTCTCCGGTACTTACCAAACTCTTCCGCTGACGGGCTATTTCATCTTCCTGTTTGCGCACTTGCTCTTCATATAGTTTGGTGCGAAGCATTTGCATAGCTTTTTCTCTGTTAGCCAATTGTGTTCTTTCTGTCTGACATATCACGACCGTTCCTGTTGGTATATGTGTCAACATCACTTTTGTTTCTACCTTGTTTACATTCTGTCCGCCTGCGCCACCGCTGCGCGCTGTTTCCATTTTAACATCACTCTCTCTGAGTTCAAAATCAATTTCTTCTGCTTCAGGCATTACGGCTACCGTAGCTGCACTGGTATGCACCCGTCCACTGGCTTCTGTTGCGGGTACACGTTGAACGCGATGGACACCGCTTTCAAATTTCATCGTTCCATAAACATCATCTCCTACTACTTCCAACTGAACTTCCTTATATCCACCTACAGTTCCTTCATTTTCACTTAGGATGGATGTTTTCCACCCCTTCTTCTCGCAGTATCTAATGTACATGCGCAACAAGTCGCCCGCAAACAAACTCGCCTCATCACCGCCGGTACCTGCTCTGATTTCCAGGATGGCATTTTTGTCATCCTGCGGATCTTTGGGAATCAATAATTGGCGAATGTGTTTTTCCAGATTTTCTTTCTGCACTTCCAGGCCGGGTAACTCTTCTTTGGCCAGCTCTTTCCATTCAGGATCGTTGCTTTGCAGAGCCTCTTTATACGTTTGTATATCTTCTGTTAGCTGAAGTAAATTTTTCCTTGCCATAACAATTTGCTCCAGCTGGCGATATTCTTTACTAAGCTGAGAAAACTTTTTGTTATCGCTTACGATTTCCGGATTGGTAAGTGCGATACCTATTTCATCGAAACGAGCCTGAAGAGCATCTAATTTATCCAGCATAAAACTTAATTGGATGTATATTTACTTTTATTCTTGGATGGCAAAAGTAAATCAATTCGCATGGCTTACAGAAAATTTAAGGCGACGCATTTTTTTGATGGATATCGGTTCTTAGATAGTCATGTGCTTATTACTGACAAGGATGGTCGTGTTATAGATTTAGTGCCTCAGGAATCTGCGGGTGATGATGTGGAGCACTTAGAGGGGATACTTACTCCGGGCCTGATCAATGCACATTGCCATCTCGAACTCAGTCACTTAAAAGGGGTAATCCCTCCGCATACCGGTTTGATTGAGTTTTTATGTTCGGTTGTTACTAAAAGAGGTTTTCCCCAGGAACAAATTGATCAGGCTATTCAGGATGCAGAGGCTGAAATGTATGATAATGGGATTGTTGCAGTTGGAGATATTGGGAACACGGCCGATACAGCCCTAGTAAAAAGTAGAAGTAAAATCCTTTGGCAGAATTTTGTGGAGGTTTTAAGTATGACTGATGAGCAAGCAGATGCCGAGATGATTCATTATCAGAAGGTTGCTGATCAGTTGACCTATGCACTTCAGGATGCATCGTTGCCCCACCGTACTACACTTGTCCCACATGCTCCTTATACCATTTCACCTAAAACTTTTCAAAAATTAAATGAATTGACCGAAGGCCAGGTTATTTCCATGCATAATCAGGAGCATCCCGCGGAAGATCACTTATATCAATATGGCGGCGGGGATTATTTAAAGCTATTTAAAGTGTTTGGAATGAATCAATCGCCA
>JBKDRQ010000187.1:0-3735 GCA_046341135.1 Bacteroidota bacterium | reverse complement strand
GAGAGCGATTGATTAATGAGGGAATCCTGAATAAAAAAATACTCGATAAACCTATTAAAGCTGCAGGAGCTTATGAGGCTGATAATTACGACTGGAGGTATTTGTGTGTGGATGGAGTTGAACGAATATAACTTTAAACATTATTCAATTGTAAAGTGTTATCACTGGTATCTTAGATAAATAATTTCAGATAATGGATCATACTCAGGAAAATAAACCGATACCTCAAGTGGCCGCTTCTTTCCCAGTTGAAGTTAAACTAGTTTCTGGGAAAACATCTGCCTGGTGTACGTGTGGCTTAAGTGAAAAGCAACCCTTCTGCGATGGCAAACATAAATCACTGGCCTATGAAAAGGACGGAGAAACGATTATGCCCTTTAAAAGCATGAAATTTGTTGCTGAAAAAGATGATAGTTTTTGGTTTTGTCAGTGTAAGCAGACCAAGAATCCTCCTTTTTGCGATGGTACGCATAATCAGTTGAAGAAGTAATAAGACCTGTAGGCAGTGATATTTTACATGAGAACCCTTAGTGATTTTTTATGTGATCTCTGATTTTCTATTTCTTTCTTTTAGAAAGTTTTTACGGGAACAAAAAGAGTAATAATCTTGTATTGTCAAGCAATTGACCCGTATCCAATCCTAAAAAAACCAATAATCCAATGGCCCTGTTTTTAAAACCGGCCCTATGAAACAGAAAAATCCGTACTACGCTTCTGTACCTGAAGAAAACGAAACCTAAAGAGATTTTTTCAAAGAAGCTTAAGGCTGCCTTATAAGAGGCAGCCTTTTTTGATTAGTTCACCATCCTTTACATGAGCGGCAATGCCGGTCGGCAACAATTCATTATTTTGCAGCCCGTATTTCAGCAATATCTA
Source organism: Bacteroidota bacterium (assembly GCA_046341135.1). Lineage (GTDB taxonomy): Bacteria > Bacteroidota > Bacteroidia > Chitinophagales > Chitinophagaceae > Lacibacter. Next base: position 2,859 of record JBKDRQ010000187.1, on the reverse strand, counting down.
ATTTAAATACTATGCTCAACAAAATCAGTCTTGCCGCCTTAGCGATGCTTGCATCTGCCCAGATTTCCATTTTTGCGCAGCCACGTCTCTTAGAGAAAGTGGTCAAAAAAGGGGATGAAATAGCGATTCCCTATGAAAAGTATGTTCTTCCGAACGGCCTCACCGTCGTTTTGCATGAGGATCATAGTGATCCGCTGGTGCATGTAGATGTCACCTATCATGTAGGTAGTGCGCGTGAGGAGATCGGCAAAAGTGGTTTTGCACATTTTTTTGAACATATGATGTTTCAGGGTAGTGACCATGTTGGCGATGAACAGCACTTTAAAATTGTAACCGAAGCAGGAGGTACGCTGAATGGGTCCACCAATCGCGACCGCACCAATTATTTTCAGACAGTCCCTTCCAATCAACTGGAAAAAATGCTCTGGCTCGAAGCAGATCGTATGGGTTTTCTGCTGGATGCCGTGACACAGCAGAAATTTGAGATTCAGCGATCTACCGTTAAGAACGAAAGAGGGCAGAATTATGATAATCGTCCTTACGGGCTTATTCAGGAATACACGGCCAAGAATTTATATCCTTACGGGCATCCTTACAGTTGGCTCACGATTGGATATGTAGAAGATCTTGACCGCGTGGATGTAAATGATCTGAAAAACTTTTTCCTTCGCTGGTATGGACCTAACAATGCAACACTTACCATTGGTGGTGATATCAATAAAACAGAAGTGCTGAAATTGATCAATAAGTATTTTGGCTCTATCCCTCGCGGACCAGAAGTAAAAAATATGCCACCTATGAAAGCGGCTGTTGATCGCACCCGCTTTGCCAGCTATGTAGACAACTATGCAAAATTTCCCATCATTTTCACTACTTATGCAACTGTCCCTAATTATCATAAAGACATGGCAGCACTGGCTTGCCTGGCCCAGATTCTCGGACAAGGAAATAATTCTGTACTGTATCAGCAGTTGGTAAAAAAGCAACAGGCACTTTCTGCTTCCACCATCAGTCAGCTGTATGAGTTGAGCGGAGAATTTTCCTTTATTCTCGTTCCTATGCCCGGCAAATCTCCGGCATCCATGTACTCGCTTTTCAGAAAAGCATTAGACAGTTTTGAGGTAAGAGGAGTAACCGATGAAGATATAGCCAAATTTAAAGGCGGCATGCAGTCTCAGCTGATAAACGGATTGCAAAGTGTTTCCGGAAAAGTTTCGCAGCTGGCAGCATTCCAGACCTTCACAGGAAATCCGAATAAAATTCAGGAATTATGGAAGATGTATGAATCCGTTACCAAAGAAGATGTACAAAGAGTTTACTTTCAGTACATTAAAAACGCACATGGGGTTAACCTGACTGTTGTACCGAAAGGACAGGAGAAATCTTTAGTAGCGGCTGATAATCACAAAATTGATTCATCAAAATACAAAGCTCCGGATTATGGTTATAACGGGCTCAAATACGTGAAAGCGAAAGATAATTTTGACAGAAGCAAAATGCCCGGGAATGGACCTAATCCGGTGGTGAAAGTACCTGCCTACTGGACAAAAAATTTGCCAAACGGAATCAAAGTCATCGGGGCAGCTAATAATGAATTACCTACGGTTACTTTAACACTTAAAATTCCGGGAGGCCACTTATTACAATCAGGTAATCTAAAGCAGATCGGCCTTGCGGGTATGCTGGCAAATATGATGAATGAGGATACCAGGCAACGTTCTGCTGAAGATATGACCAGAGAGCTGCAAAAACTTGGAAGTTCCATTTCTGTTGTGAGCACCCTTGATGGTTTAAATTTTTCAGTACAGTCGCTTAAGAAAAATATCACCCCAACACTCGCCTTATTAGAAGAACGCATCTTGCAGCCTTTATTTAAGGAAGAGACTTTCAAGAGAATCCAGAAGCAGGAGGTAGAACTATTCAAGCAAGCAAAGGCACAGGCCAGTACGGTGGCAGATCTGGTGTTTGAGAAAATAAACTATGGCGATAACAATATATTGGGCTTAAGTGAAGACGGAACAGAAGAAACCATTAAAAAGTTAAAGCTGGAAGATATTCAAAACTATTATGACAGTACGCTTACTTCTCAGGGTGCAATGATTTTTGTAGTGGGTGATATTACGGAAGCTGAGCTGATGGCACAGCTTGATTTTTTGAATAAGTTGCCTAATAAAAATATCACCATTGCCGTGCCTGAGTCCGGCATTGCGGTAGAAAAATCAAAAATCTATTTTATACATATTCCCAAGGCGGCACAAACAGAATTCCGAATTGGGTTTCCTACAAATCTAAAATATGATGCTACCGGAGAATACTATAAAACCATATTGATGAATTATAATCTCGGAACTGCTTTTAACAGCAGGGTTAATTTGAAATTAAGAGAAGATAAGGGCTGGACGTATGGTGCCCGCACCAACTTTTATTCCAGTGAATATGGGGGAACATTTGAGTTTAGTTCCGGTATTAAAGCTGAGGCAACAGACAGTGCAGTGGTAGAAATTATCAATGATCTGAAGGATTTTGCTGAGAATGGGCTGAAGGATGAAGAGGTAAGTTTTATGAAGAGTGCTGTTGGTCAGATTGACGCACTTAAATATGAGACGCCTGCGCAGAAAGCAGGATTTATTGGTAAGATTTTAGAATATAATTTACCGGGTAATTATGTGGAGCAACAAAGCACCATCCTGAAAAATATTTCTAAAGAAGAACTGAATGCGTTGGCAAAAAAATGGCTTAATGTTGACAAGATGAATATTCTGCTTGTAGGAGATAAGGATAAGGTGATGGAAGGACTTAAAAAGCTTAATTATGAAATTGTCGAACTGGATGTAGATGGTAAAGTAAAAAAATAAACAA
>JBKDRQ010000186.1:0-3510 GCA_046341135.1 Bacteroidota bacterium | reverse complement strand
GCAACGATATCAGCCTGCACTTTTTAATTTACATCAGCGCATTTCTGAACCTGGATACAATTATCAAACAGCAATAAATCATCAAAAGAAATCGCATCACCAGGATTCCCGGCGAGGTGGGGAACATATAAACTTTGTCCGGGACTAACTCTGAACTGTTGACCGGCGATTTTAACTATTGCGAACATATAAAAAATATTAGGGTTGCAAAGGTAAGGTTAATTTTTATTTCCAGGTATAAAAAAGGCAAAAAAATGCCCGATTTATCGTTGATTTGCGCCTATCAGTATATTTTTGTGTAGTTGCAACCATTGAAAACAGGAATTATTCGCATGAAAATTAAGTCCATTCTGGCAAAACCTTTTGCCGGTTACATATACAAAAACATTCAGCGCAGTAAAAATACAGCGATTTTTGATCAGGAGAATTGCTTAAAAATGCTTTTGCAAACCGGGAAAAATACCCTGATTGGGAAAGAGATGCATCTGCAGGAAGTGCAGCAATATCGTGAATTTGCACAGGCGGTCCCTTTGCGTGATTATGAGCAGTTTCGTCCGTATATAGATAAAATCATTGAGGGCCATCATCATGTTCTGTGGAAAGGCCTACCCATATATTTTGCCAAAACATCAGGAACCACAAGCGGAGTTAAGTACATCCCGATCACTAAAGATTCGGTAAACAATCATTTTGGTACGGCCCGTAATGCTGCTTTATGTTATGCGTCTGAAAAAGGAGATACATCATTCTTCGATGGGAAACTTATTTTTTTATCTGGCTCTCCGGAGCTGGAAAGGGTAGGAGGCATTCCTACTGGCAGACTTAGCGGTATTTCCAATCATCTGATCCCTAAATATCTTAGAAGTAATCAATTGCCTTCTTACGAAACGAATTGTATAGAAGACTGGGAAGAAAAGCTTCAGAAAATTGTTGATGAAACTATTCATCAGAATATGACCTTAATAAGTGGTATCCCCCCATGGGTACAGATGTATTTTGATGAGCTGATAAAGCGGACAGGGAAGTCTGTAGGAGAGATATTTCCATCTTTCCAGGTGTTGATTCAGGGTGGGGTGAATTTTGAACCCTACAAATCAAAATTGTTTGGAAGTATTGGCCGAAAAGTAGATTGTATTGAAGTGTTTCCTGCAAGTGAAGGTTTTTTTGCTTTCCAGGATTCACAAGATGCGGAGGGTATGCTTTTGAATACCAATGATGGCATTTTTTATGAATTTATTCCTCTTAAGGAATTGCACAAGGAGAACCCACAGCGGTTACCGCTGCATGAAGTAAAAAGCGGAGAGCAGTATGCGCTTGTCATCACGACCAATGCAGGGCTTTGGGCTTATATGATTGGAGATATTGTGAAATTTGTGTCGACTAATCCTTACAGGTTAGTAGTAACCGGACGTGTTAAACATTATATATCTGCTTTTGGAGAGCATGTTATCGGTGAGGAAGTTGAAGAAAGTATTCAAAGTGCATCAGAAGCCTGCGGGGTAAAGATTATTGAGTTCACCGTTGCGCCTATGGTACAGCAGGGAAATGGGAAGAGCTATCATGAATGGTTTATTGAATTTGATCAGTTGCCAGCCGATATTGAAGCGTTCAGATCTTTATTAAATGCAGAAATGTGCCGCAAGAATATTTATTATGAGGACTTAATTGCAGGTAATATTTTACAGCCGCTGGTAATCACACCTGTCAGAAAAAACGGTTTTATTGATTATATGAAAAGTATAGGTAAGTTGGGTGGGCAGAATAAGGTACCTCGACTCACCAATGATCGTGAATTGGCAGCAGCGCTTGCTCCTTATTGTTTCAAACTTTAGATTTGCTTTAAATGAAAAAACGAATTGCCATATTTGGTTCGACAGGTTCTATAGGTACCCAGGCGCTGGAGGTGATTGATGCGCATCCCGATTTATTTGAAGCGGAGATACTGACTGCGCATAGCAATGATGAGCTTTTGATTCAGCAAGCATTAAAATACAAGCCTAATGCTGTTGTTATTGTAGATGAAAAGAAATATGAGCAGGTAAAATCGGCTCTTGCAGGTACAGATGTAAAGGTTTTTGCCGGGGAAAAATCTTTAGAAGAGGTTGCGGCATTTGATACGTATGATATGATGCTGGCGGCTATTGTGGGGTTTGCTGGTTTACAACCGACATTAAAAGCCATTGAAAATAAAAAAGCAATAGCATTAGCTAACAAAGAAACCTTGGTTGTTGCAGGGGATATCGTAATGAACAGAGCGGTAGCTAATAAAATACCCATACTGCCCGTTGATAGCGAACATTCTGCCATATTCCAATGCCTTATCGGTGAGCACAGAAATCCTATTGAAAAAATTATTCTTACAGCAAGTGGTGGCCCCTTTAGGGGGAAAAAACCTAATTTTTTGCTTAACGTAAAACGTGATCATGCATTACAGCATCCCAACTGGAATATGGGTGCCAAAATCAGTATTGATTCTGCTACCTTGATGAATAAAGGTTTGGAGATGATTGAAGCAAAGTGGTTGTTTAATCTGAAGCCCGAACAGGTGCAGGTGATTATTCATCCACAAAGCATCATTCACAGTATGGTGCAGTTTGAAGACGGTAGTATAAAGGCGCAGATGGGTTTGCCAGACATGAAATTGCCTATCCAGTATGCATTGGCATTCCCGCATCGGCTGGTAAGTGATTTTCCGAGATACGACTTCAAGAAAATTAATACGCTCACATTTGAAGAACCTGACTTAAAAACATTTCGCAATCTTGCACTGGCTATCGAAGCACTGCAGAAAGGGGGCAACTTACCTTGTGTGCTCAATGCTGCTAATGAAATTGCAGTCTGGGCCTTTTTGCGAAACAGAATCGGGTTTCTGGATATGACCGATGTGATTGAAAAAACCATGCGTCATGTTGCATTTATAGAATCGCCAACGATTGACGAATATTTTGAGAGTGATGCTGAAGCCAGGAATTACGCAGCAACATTAATTCGTTTATAACATAATATCTGTTGACTTTATTAGTCATAAGACAGATATTTGCAGTCTTTCATATAAATTATTTATCTAAATGATATTAACAATAAGTGGTTCAGCATTAGGAATAAAAGCGGCGCAGCTGATTTTATCTTTATCTATATTGATCATTTTTCATGAGTTTGGCCATTTCATCACAGCCAGATGGTTTAAGTGCAGGGTAGAAAAATTCTTTCTTTTTTTTGATCCTTGGTTTGCTTTATTTAAAAAGAAGGTAGGTGATACTGTTTATGGTATCGGTTGGCTGCCATTGGGAGGCTACGTGAAAATAGCAGGCATGATTGATGAAAGCATGGATAAAGAGACGATGAAAAATCCACCACAGCCATGGGAGTTCAGAAGTAAACCTGCCTGGCAGCGATTGATTATCATGATTGGTGGCGTTACGGTTAATGTGTTGCTGGCATTTTTGATTTACGCCATGATTTTATTTGTATGGGGAGAAAAGAAAATCCCTATGGACAGCCTAAAGACTG
>JBKDRQ010000185.1:0-5129 GCA_046341135.1 Bacteroidota bacterium | reverse complement strand
ATCTACGACAAATAAACGAATATCTCTGTTGATCTGCGGAGCCGCCAACCCTACCCCACTCGATGCGTACATGGTTTCCCACATATCGGCAATCAGCTTATTCAGTTCCGGATAGTCGGCATTAATATCTTTAGATACTTTTCTCAACACTTCTGAGCCGTACGCAACGATGGGTAAAATCATAATATGGTTTTGAAGATGCAAAAATACCAAATAGAATTGTTAGTTTCTTTGTCGGGAAAAGTTAAAAGTGAAAACTTAAAACCAATGCTGTCCGGGGAATGTTTGATTTTTCTGTTTTTAATCTCTTCTTCCCTGTGAGCGATGTTTAGATTTAGCGATTTTCATTCCTACAAGCCCCCACTTTTGAAAAAATATAAGGCGGCTGTCCGGTTAATTTTCTCAATAAAAGGGCTGAAATATGAAAAATAAGCACTCAATGAACTAATAGTTTAACACAGAGGCACAGAGTAGCAGAGACACGGAGTGTTCTATTTAAAAATGAGAAGTGTGGCGCTGGCAAGGCAGAACGCGCGGAGCGATCGGGTTTGCCTAGATTTTTCTTTGGTTACTTTCTTTGTAGCGATGACAAAGAAAGTAACAATAAAATTTTATGGGTGAGTAACACGTCGGCACAGGTCTGGAGACGCTGCGCCAGTAAATAATTTTAAAATTTAACCGGACAGCAATGACTTAAAACTTAAAAGTTGGGCAATAATATTCCAGTTTTAACTTTTAAGTTTTTAGTTTTAAGTAAGAATATCCGGTCTTATCTTGGAAGATTCTCAATACAAAAACATTTATTTAATACGTTCCATATACTCCTGCAGGAGAATGGTCGCCGCAATTTCATCCACCAACTTCTTATCTCTGCGCTGTTTTTTCTTCATTCCCATATCGAGCATAGCTTGTTTAGCCATTTTGGATGAAAATCGTTCATCAATTTCTTCAATGGGTATATCAGGGAAGTTTTTTTTAAGCTGCTGTATTGCTTGTTTTACTAAAGGAGTGGCATGCGTAGGTGTATCATCCAGATTTAAAGGCATACCAATCAGGATTCGCTCTACCTGTTCTTTGGAAAGATAGTCCTTAAGAAAAGAAATAAACTTAGGTGTTTCAATAGTGGTCAGTCCGGTTGCAATAATCTGCAAAGGATCGGTTACGGCAATGCCGGTTCTTTTTCCGCCATAGTCTATACAAATGATTCTTGCCATTATTTTAATATATCTATTATCGCAAACGCCCCAAAAACTATACTCGCAATGCCGTTGGTAGTGAAAAAAGCCATATTCACCCTACGTAAATCATTCGGCTTTACCAGTGTGTGCTGATAGATCAATAGTCCGATAAACAATAATTCTCCAACAATAAAGTAAGCTCCTCCATTTGTAAGGCAACCAAAAACAATGAGTAAACCTGCTGTGATGAAATGAAAAATACGACTCAATCGCAACGCATTCCTTCCTCCTATTAGAACCGGTATGGATTTCAGTCCGTACTCCTTATCGAAAGACTCATCCTGCAATGCATAAATAATATCAAAGCCCGCAACCCAAAACAAAACAGCTAATGATAATATCACGGGCTCCCAACTGAAATAACCGGTCATCGCCAAATAAGCTCCGGTAGGTGCCAGACTTAAGGCTAATCCAAGTACCAGGTGACAAAGTGCCGTAAATCTTTTGGTATAACTATATCCCAGGATCACCAGTAAAGCCACCGGAGATAAAGCAAAGCAGATGGTATTGATCAACCAGGCACTCAGCATGAATAAGGACGACATCAGTATGGTAAACCACAACACCTGATTGGCGGAAAGAATACCTGCCGGAATCTCACGAATCACCGTTCGAGGATTTTTTGCATCAAAATGACGATCGAGATAACGGTTAAAAGCCATGGCCGCACTTCGTGCAAAAACCATACATAGCAAAACGAGCAAAAGCGAGAGTGCATAAAATTCAAAATCAATTTCCACATGCGCACTCTCCGACTTTAATGATTGAACACCCAGAAAAAACCCCACCAATGCAAAGGGTAGCGCAAAAACAGTATGAGCAAATTTTATAAGCGAGAGATAATTTTTAAATAAAGACATGCGCAAAGATAAAACCTCCATCAGTTAAACGGAGATTTTATAAAACAGTTTAATTTGTTGCTGTATTGGCATTAATTAATCCCCAGCCATATTCAGAAGATTTATTTAGGTAACGGCTGCTGTTGAGTTGCAATCTTGCAATCAATTGATCTCTGGTTAATGTAGGATATCGACTCCATACCAAAGCAGCTATACCCGCAGTACTGGCGGTTGCTACCGATGATCCACCTATCGTTGATGGCGAATTGCCGTTCATGGCGAGCGTTAAAGGCTTAACCGCATCTGCACTCCGCTGCATCACCACCACAAAATCAATTTCAGCCCCTTTATGACATTCCGTACAATTGGTAAAATTGGTATTTTCAATCACACCGGTAACCGCCTGTACTTCATTCATATAAGCAGGAAATATAACTCCATACCAACCTGCAGTCCACCCAAAAGATGTTCCGCCTGCACATAAAATCAATTTCCCTTTTCCGTAAGCATAACGAACGGCATCGGCGATCTGACTGTTGGATGTGATGCGACCCATACTCATAGAAATAATCCGCACATCGGCTCGGTTGCCTGCATTGACAAATGCATCGGCCACTCCTTTATTTTCTCTGCTCTCATCAATAAGTACATCTGCAGCAGCACGACAAGCAACCAGACTGGCATTATAAGCAATACCGGTTGCGGCACCATCTATACCTCTTGGAGCAAGACATACGCCTGCCATCGCCGTACCATGTCCGCATCCATCTGCGGGTGTTTCTGCCGAACCTGTTGTGAAACCTAAAAAAGTATTTTGAGGAAGCGTCACTATTTTCTCAATCGTTCGACCTGATGAAGATCCCTGATTAAAAGCTGTGCCCAGATTATCCTGATCGGGACTGACACCTGTATCGATAATAAATACTTTAATACCCGCCCCTGTAGATTTTGTCCATGCTTGCTGAATACCATGATAATTATAATTCCAGGAAGCTTTTGTACCGGGTGTAATATTTGTAAAATGAACCCCTGAAACTAGCCCGGTTGTTGCGGTATTACTGCCACACCCGCTGCTGCTTGCTACACGAAATTTTGGACGCTTCGAAAAGCCATATTCATAACCCATAGGCTCTACATATCTTACGAGTCCACTGTTCAATAATTTCTGCAAAGTCGAATATCTTTCAATCCGGATATCCATCACCGGCAAAACCGTTTCCGGCCATGCTTCCATTTGGGAGATTTGAAGATCAGGTCTTGATTTTTTTTCTTCTTCATAAATCAATTGCAATACTTCTTCCCGGGCTGACTTCCACGCTTGCTGCTGAATATCTATATCAGCCATGCGCTCATCAATATTCTCAGCATCTACAGGCTTATATCCAACCGTATAAATCTGATCTGTTAATTTACCCGCACTCCAAATAACCTGTGCCCCCGCCTGCCCCACTCAAATCGGGCTGTAGTTTCTAGTGATTTAAAAATTAACTGATCGATTTCCGAAGCAGATAAAGGCTGCGGATCAGGAATCTCAGCAGCAAATGATTCAGAAACTTGTTGTTTTTGGCAGGAGAAAAGCAATAGAATACCTGCAATCGAAAGGATAAATGGTTTATTCATAAAAGGTGTTTTTGTAAAGGTCGTGATAGCTCAAAGTTTTCTACAAGGAAAATTCCTATGATTTTATAGGTTTTACCGGACAGCACACTATTGATCATTTCTGTACTTGATCAAAATCATATATCAATAATCCCTACACTTTTATCTTGTCCGCCAAGATGGCTAATGTTAATACTACATTTAAACTAAAGAATTACTTTTTTACTTTTTCAATCTTGTTGCCATTATTAAATATAGCACAAGATGCCAGAACCATTGTGCAAAAAGCAGATGAAAAAATGCGGGGTAAAAGCTCGCATGTGCAGATGACCATCGAAACCATCCGACCCGAATGGAAAAGAAAGATGCAGATAGAAGCCTGGATGAAAGGAACGGATCTCGCATTGATTCGTGTGCTGGCTCCTGCAAAAGATAAAGGGATCATTTTTTTAAAAAAGAAAAAAGAAGTCTGGACCTGGTATCCTACCCTGGAAAGAAGCATCAAACTCCCTCCTTCCATGATGAGTCAGAGCTGGATGGGCACCGACTTCACCAATGATGATCTGGTGAAGGAATCATCTATTCTACAAGACTACAGGCATAAGATCATCGGAGATACAGTCATTGACAAAAGAGGATGTTATGTTATTGAGATGATCCCGCTGCCGGAGGCAGCGGTTGTGTGGAGTAAAGTAATTGTATGTGTCGACAAAAAAGATTTTTTGGAAATGCATTCCAAATTTTATGATGAAGATGGAGCGCTCGTCAACACCATGAACAGCTACGATATAGAAACGATGAGCGGTCGACTGATTCCTACCCGATTTGAGATGATTCCATCTGACAAAAAAAATCAACACACGGAAATGAAATACAATTCCATCGAATTTGATCCCATCATTTCAGACGCATTTTTTTCCATAGAAACCATGCGGATGATGCCATAAATAAACAAGCATGCTCTGGATCATTAAAATAGCCTGGAAGAATATCTGGAGAAATCCCTCCCGAACTTTCATCAGCATGGCTTCGGTATTTTTTGCCGTCGTGCTCTCTACACTTTCCGGCAGTCTGAAAGAAGGCATCTTTAATAATCTCGTAAACAATGTGGTGAGTTTTTATTCCGGCTACATACAAATACACGGGAAAGGATATTGGGACGAACAGAGTCTTGATAAAAGTTTTGAAGAGGAAGCGAGTATTCCAAAAATTCTCCGCCACGAAAGAAACATTACAGCATTCACTCCGCGGTTAGCATCATTTGCATTGGTCGCCTCTGAAAAAACAACTAAGGGTTGTCTGGTGGTCGGCATAGATCCTGATTCGGAACAAGAGACGACACAAATACAAAACAAATTAGTGGAAGGGCAGTATTTAAATAAAGATGATGAAGCCGTCATGTGTACGGCCGGACTTGCCAAGCGACTATCATTACAAACCGGCGATACGATTT
>JBKDRQ010000184.1:0-6834 GCA_046341135.1 Bacteroidota bacterium | reverse complement strand
CTTCTACCAGCTGTGCTCTCCACTCATTAGCTTCTTCCAGCATATCTGCAGGCACTTCAATTTCATCAAAGGTCATTCCTTCTGTTTCCATATGCCAAATGATTCCTTTCATTTTGATCAGATCTACTACTCCCTTAAAATTATCTTCAGCACCGATAGGCAATTGTAAAGGAACGGCTTTGGAACCTAACATTTCACGTACTTGTTTTACCACATTCAGGAAGTCAGCACCAGCACGATCCATTTTGTTTACAAATCCAATACGGGGTACATTGTAACGATTTGCCTGACGCCATACCGTTTCAGATTGAGGCTCAACCCCATCAACGGCAGAAAATAAAGCAATAAGTCCATCCAGTACACGCATACTACGTTCTACCTCTACGGTAAAATCTACGTGGCCCGGAGTATCGATAATATTGAACTGATATTTTTTAGTATCAGGCGTTACTTTTCCTAAAACGGTAGGAAAATTCCACTGACAACTTACGGCAGCAGAGGTAATCGTAATCCCTCTTTCTTTTTCCTGCTCCATCCAGTCTGTTGTTGCAGCGCCTTCATGCACTTCCCCGATACGGTGAATCATACCGGTGTAGCGGAGGATACGTTCTGTAGTGGTAGTTTTACCGGCATCAATATGTGCCGCGATACCAAAATTTCTCTGAAATTTTAAATCTGCCATGTTTATTGTTTTGAGTATTTGTCGGAATTGATTATAATTTTTTCAATAAAATCAATTGATTAAAATTGAAAAAATTGCGCCGCGAAGGTATGAATTTATTTCTGATTTAACGGGAAAAATATAAACTAAAAACCCCTCAAAAAGAGGGGTTAAATAAGAGGTAGAACACTAAATTCTTATCTGAAGTGAGCAAAAGCTTTATTAGCTTCAGCCATTCTATGGGTATCTTCTTTTTTCTTGAAAGCAGCACCCTCGCCTTTGCTGGCCGCTACAATTTCATTTGCCAGTTTATCAGCCATACTTCTTCCGTTTCTTTCACGGCTGTAACGAATCAGCCATTTCATGCTGAGTGATATTTTGCGCTCAGGACGTACTTCTGTAGGAATCTGGAAAGTTGCACCACCTATACGTCTGCTTCTTACTTCAACTGCTGGAGTAACATTGGCAATGGCTTTTTTCCATATTTCGTAACCACTTTCACCGGTTTGCTTGGCAACTTTATCTACAGCATCATAAAAAATTGTATACGCTGTACTTTTTTTGCCTTGCCACATCAGATTATTTACAAAACGGCTCACCAGTACATCGTTGAATTTAGGATCTGGTGCGAGCGCAATCTTTTTAGGTTTTGACTTCCTCATTGTATTGTTTTTGTGTAAAACTTTCCGAATTAAAAAATTCGGTTGGTTAAATCATTATTTTTTAGCTTTTTCCTTTTTAGTTCCGTATTTAGAACGGCTTTGTTTACGATCTTTCACACCGGCAGTATCCAAAGATCCGCGAACAATGTGATAACGTACACCCGGCAGATCTTTTACACGACCTCCGCGCACTAATACGATTGAGTGCTCCTGAAGATTGTGCCCTTCACCCGGAATATAAGCGATGACCTCTACTTTGTTGGTCAATCTTACTTTTGCTACCTTACGGAGTGCAGAGTTTGGTTTTTTAGGAGTTGTGGTGTACACACGCGTACACACACCACGACGGAAAGGACAAGCATCAAGCGCTCTTGATTTGCTTTTAGTCCGGATAATTTCTCTTCCTTTTCTTACAAGTTGTTGAATTGTAGGCATTATTTACCTTTTAATTTTTGGGACGGCAAAGGTAAGTTATTCCCTTAAACTAACAAAAACTTTATACATTTTTTATCTTAAATAGTTAAAAACTATTGAATATAAAAAGACACGGGTGTAAGAATGCCGTGTCTTTATGAAAAAAAGATAAATATTTACAGAATTAAACTTTAAATAGCCAGTTTTTGCTGTCCTCCAATTTCCCCTCCCTGATACCAGCCATACGATCCTTGATTTCAGGAGCTACTTTCCATTGGTTGATGTCAAATTCCATTTTGGTTTCTTTATAGCCTAGTTCTCTGATAAGGGAAATTGTTGCCGCCGTACCAGTGCCGAATACTTCTTTAAGTTTTCCCGATTGGTAACCTGCCAGGATTTCTTCGATACTTATAGGACGTTCGCTGACTTTAAGTCCCATATCCTTGAGTACCTGCATCACACTGTCGCGGGTTACGCCGGCAAGTATGGTACCCTCTGTCAGATCGGGCGTAACTGCCTCATCTTCAAAGATGAAAAAAACGTTCATCGTGCCGCACTCTTGCACATATTTATGCTCAATAGCATCCATCCATAAAACCTGGTCAAAGCCTTTCTTCTTTGCTTCAGCAGTTGCATACATAGCTGCGGCATAATTTCCTGCTGCTTTCGCAAAGCCTATACCTCCTGGTACCGCCCTTACAAAGTGTTCCTCAACATAAATGCGCATCGGAGCTGCGTAATAAGGTCCTGTTGGACTTAAAATAATCATGAATGCATAAGTCTCGCTGGGTTTTACGCCAATCGTTTCATCAGTAGCAAACATGAAGGGTCTTATATAGAGTGAATGGTCAGGATAGCCAGGAATCCAGCTTCTGTCCAGGTCTATCAAACGACGCATGCCTTCCATAAAAATCTCTTCCGGAACTTCCGGCATTTGCAGACGGGCAGCAGATTGATTAAACCTTTTATAGTTGTCAAAAGGGCGAAAAATATGGCAAGATCCATCCTGATGACGGTAAGCTTTGATCCCTTCAAAAATACTTTGTCCATAGTGGATGGCAGCGTTGGAGGGTGAAAGCGTCAAGGGTTGAAAAGGTTTAATTTCGGGCACTCCCCAGGCTCCGTTTGCGTAGTTACAAATGAGCATATGGTCGGTAAAATACTTGCCGAAAGGCACGTCCTGCATATTTATTTCCTGTACGCGACTTTTTTCTGAGGGGGTAACACGAATATCCATTTCTGCAATTTTATTCTTAATATTTTTGGCAAAGAAACAAAAAAACAAAGAATCAATCTTTTATTTGTTGATTATACCATGGAAAAAATTTATCTGACAAGAGAAACCATAACGGGATTGTACAAAAAAAATCTCGTGATCGTAATAGCTGAAAACAATAAGCAGGAAGACAATTCAGGTCATTCCGTTTTATTTACAGGAGGTTATAGAAGGAATATTTTGTGGGTGCATAATGAACCCAATCATCCCTTTTTAAGTAATGAAGATCATGAAATGGTTACTAAAATATTAAGTGCCTGCGCTTTAAGCTGGCAGGATATCGCATTGGTGAATACTTATGAAAGCGCATTTTCACTGATTCAAATTTTTGATCAACTCAAACCAACGCATGCCATTGTATCTTCACAGAATCATGATGAATTGATGTCGCACAATGAAAATTTATACGAAGTACGCACATACAATAATATGAATTTGGTATGTACAGATCCTCTGGGCCAGATAAGAAATGATAAGAATCTTAAAGTTCAGTTGTGGCAGGGGCTTAAACAATTATTTAATCTTTAATGACTGTAAATGGAGATTTTATTCGCAACTACCAATGCCAACAAACTTTTAGAAATAAGAAACGCACTGCAAAGCCATTTTACCGTTCGCTCTCTTTCAGATATCAATTTAATACTTGAAGAAGTTGATGAACCATATAATACACTGGAAGAAAATGCGGTGCATAAGGCTACTTCCTATGCGGCACTTACGGGAATAGATTGTTTTTCGGAAGATACCGGTCTTGAAGTAGATTTTCTGAATGGAGCTCCTGGCGTCAGAAGTGCCCGATTTGCAGGAGAACCGGCTGATACAAAAAAAAATATTGAATTATTATTGTCATCAATGGGCAATACAGATCAAAGAAACGCTCAGTTCAGAACAGTGATTGCCCTTTCGTTAAATAGTCATATCTATACCTTTGAGGGCATATGTAAAGGTCGCATTATTAATCAAGCAAAAGGTGAAGGAGGGTTTGGTTATGATCCCGTCTTTATCCCTGAGGGAGCTGATTTGACTTTTGCAGAGATGAGGACACTTGAAAAAAACAACTACAGCCACAGAAAAAAAGCTTTTTCTAAAATGATTTCTTTCCTCAGGGAGAAGTAGATGGATGAAACTTTATCTGCTCCCATTCCATATTTTCCAGCTCTCCTCTGCCTGAATAACCAGCATTTCCTGGCCATTTAATATAGTCGCTCCCTCATGTTCTGATAATTCCAGGAATTTTGTTTTAGGTGGGTTGTATATGAGGTCAACACAAAGATGTTTTGCCGTAATGAAATTATAGGGAATTTCCGGAGCTTTATCCGTATTGGGTGACATCCCTAACGGGGTGGTATTTATAATGAGTGTATGGGCGTTCATGACGTTTTTATCAATAGCTGAATAGGCTATTTTTTTTTCGCCTTCTTGCCTGGATACGTACAGGAATTCGATATTAAATTTATTCATTACCCAGGCGACAGCTTTTGCGGCTCCGCCTGTTCCTAAGATGAGGGCTTTGGTGTGGTGTGGCTTTAAGTAGGGTATCAACATTTTTTCAAATCCAACAACATCGGTATTATATCCGATTAAATTACCGTTTTCAATCTTAATACAGTTGCAGGCACCAATTTTCAGGACTGCATCACTTACATTATTCAGATAAGGTATGACTGTTTCTTTATGGGGAATTGTAACATTGAGGCCGCATAATGTGGGATTATGCTCCAATATTATTTTAAGATCAGCAATCGATTGGATTTCAAATAATTCATAGCTCGTATGAGGGATATTTTCCTTATTAAATTTCTCTGTGAAATATTTTTTTGAAAAAGAATGGCTTAAAGGATAGCCAATCAGCCCAAATATTCGATCTGAACGATTCATTATAACTGGTTTTGAAGCAGTATTATTTTTTATCGAGGAAGAAAAAGAATGAGTCGCCCCTTAGTCCAATACGCATAGCTTCCAGTGCAATTATTTCGGTGGGTGCAATATTGCCAAGATTTACATTACATCCCAACAGCTCAATGAAATAAAGTTGCTGTGCCTTTTGAGGAGCCTCCCATATAATTCTTTCTCCTGGTATTTGTGTAAGAATTTCCTGCACCAAACCCTCCCTGACTTCTCCGCTCCCCCTGTAGATTCCCACATTGCCGGCTTCTCTGGCTTCTGCTATAACATAAGTTGCCCCGGCTTCCAATTCGGCCCGCATCAGTTCTATCCATTTATAGGGCGGAATAATATGCGCTGCGTCTTTACTACCAACTTCACTCAGAACGGTGCCATATTTTGTGAGCTTTTCAATATAGCCACACTTCTCTGAATGCGGTATCGTTATAGACCCATCGCTCACCTCCATATAATCAATTCCATAGTCATTGCAAACCTTAATATAGTCGTCAAACTGATTACGAATAAGGAAGGCTTCAAATAAAGTTCCACCAAAGTAAACGGGTATACCAATGTCTTTGTAGAGTTGTATTTTTTCACGAAGAAAGGGGGTTACATAAGAAGTGCCAAATCCAAATTTGACAATATCTATATGCTGATTAGCAATGGAAAGGAAGTTTTTGGTTTCTTCCAAACTCATACCCTTATCCATAATCATAGTGATGCCACTCATTCTTGGCTTTACAAACCTTTCGGGCATCTGATTAAGGTGAAAATTCATGAACCTCCTGATTTAAGGTTGCAAAAATAATAAAGCCTCATTGAAAGACAAGGGTTTAAGTTGAGTTTGGTATAATTTATTAAGGCTTTTTCTTCTTGTATTGAGCAATAATGTCCACAGCCTGCTGATTTTGCAGTATTTGCGGACAATAATCAATTAGTTTTTTTAACAATTTTGGCTCTGTTTCCATATTGTTTTTTAATTGAAGGATGGCTTCTTTTACTTTACCGGCTAAAAAGTATATGGCAACCAAATGAAACTTAAATATGGCTTTCCCATTTGTTCTGATATGTGCTAATAAAGCATATTCTTCTGCCCTCTCCCATTCTTCCAGGATGATCAGGCACTCTATTAATGACATCCAGCCTTTTATATTTTTGGGTCTGGCGGCTATGACTTTTAAGAAATAATCAATTGCCTCTTTGTGATGTCCCTGCTCAGCGAGAACAAGTCCCATAGCTAAATTGTAATCCGGATTTTTGGTATTAATTTTTAGTGCCTGTTCCAGTTGTTTTTCAGCTGCATCAAATCGTCCCTCATTATGATAAGTGCAGGCAATCTTATAGTACATTTTACTGTCTGAGGGGTTAAGATGGGCTGCTTTTTTGTAATGAAAACGTGCCTGAGCCCATTGTTTTAATTTATCATAACAATATCCTATAGCATCATGTATGACTTCTTCGGGTCTGCTTAATTCAAGGACTTTTTCCAGCATTTCTATAGCATCTTTGTATTTTCTAAGACGTATGTATGCATCTCCCATATTCCTGTATGCATAATCAAATTTTTCGTCTATTGCAGTACAGTATAAATATGCATCTATTGCTTTTTCATATAGCTTCAAACCCTGAAAAGCAGCACCCAGATTAAACCAGGCAAGTTCTGAATACGGATATTCATCGATAATCCACTCATGCAGTTTGATGGATTCCTCATTCCGACCTGTAAAATCGGTCCAGAAGCAAATTTTATATAATGCTTCCTCGTTTAGCGGGTCTTCCTTCAGGATCATCACCAAAACATCAAAGACCTTATCAAACTCTTCGTAATCGTCATAGACGTCACAAAGTTCAAAAAGCAATTCAACCCTCTCCTCCCCTTCAAAATTATTTAGTGCATTTTCAAGGAAGGCAATAGCATCTTCCTGCATATCCAG
>JBKDRQ010000183.1:0-2824 GCA_046341135.1 Bacteroidota bacterium | reverse complement strand
TGCGATTACTCATTTACAAGAAGCAAATGTGGATCTTAGTAAAATTGAATTTTATTTTCATCCCACCAATGATGCCTGGTGCAGGGATCATGGCCCGGCTTTTCTGATCAATCCGGAAGCCGAACAAAAAAAAGTAATTGTCGACTGGGACTATAATGCATGGGGCAATAAGTATCCGCCTTATGATCTGGATGATGTCATTCCAACTTTAATTGGTAAACAAAAAAATATTCCTGTCTATCATCCCGGTATTGTCATGGAAGGAGGCAGTGTTGAGTTCAATGGAAATGGAACATTATTGACTTCTACTGCTTGCTTACTGAATCCGAACAGAAATCCGCATTTGAATCAGGAGCAGATTGAAAATTATCTACGAAATTACTATGGCGTCGAACAGATACTATGGATAGATGAAGGAATTATTGGAGATGATACAGACGGACATATTGATGATACCGTTCGTTTTGTGAACGAGGATACAGTATTAAGCGTTATAGAAGAAAATAAAGCAGATGAGAACTATGAATTGTTGCAAACGAATCTGAAGCAATTAAAATCTATGCGTCTGCTGAATGGGAAACAACTGAATATTGTAGAGTTGCCCATGCCCGATCCGGTGATCTATGAAGATCAGCGACTCCCTGCTTCTTATGCAAACTTTTACATCAGCAATCACGCCGTCATCGTACCCACCTTTCAATGCATTAAGGATGAAATCGCTTTGCAAATCATCAGCGATTGTTTTAAAGATCGTCAGGTTGTAGGCATTGATTCCACCGATATTATTTGGGGATTAGGTAGTTTTCATTGTCTGAGTCAGCAGGAACCGGAAATATAAAATCGTTGTTCGAATAACGAGCTACGATAGACGTTCAACGAAAAAAGCCCCCCATAGACATAGGGGGCGATACTTACGATTGCTTGCCTTAAAGCGTTTATATTAAAATTTATAAATTGCTGCCAAAGTAAAACTTACTGCACTCGATGCAGCCACTCCAGATGAATTTGTATAGATGGGTAAAGCTGCTGATTCATATCTTAGTTCAGGTATTAAAATAAAGCCATCCACTTTATAGTTGAAAGAAAGCGTATTGGCAAAAATGGTAGTCCCGATACCTTTTACTGCTTTTTCGTCATTAAAGTATTCACTTCTTAATGTTAAACCAAAATTTGCTTTGGGATCATAATTGAAATAACCTGCTAATCCCCACCAGTTTTGCGCATCAGCACTTTTCTTTTCAACACCATCCCATGCTTTGGAATTATTTAAAGTAGCATTTAAGCCGAGGCTTGTTTTCTTGCTAACCGTTGCTGTTGCTACAATATCAAACTGGTTAATAACAGAAGTATCCGGAGCTTTTCCTCCTACATAATTGGCATATAATTTCACATTGTCAGATGCAGCCAGACTATACTGAGCAATTACAAATTTTCGATTGATTTGATCGGTAGGAGGGACTCTAAAATCAGTAGCATTACTTAAACCAATCATAAATCCACTTTTGCCTTTAGCATATTCAGCTTTGATACCAGTGTGAGTGAACGGGCCATTCGTAAACATATAACTCATACTGTAGTTACGATTTAACTGGGGGTCAACTAATTCGTAACCAACATGTGTTGCCCAGCTACCTGCAGTGAATTTTAAACCTTCTACTGGAGTATAACTTACATATGCTTGCTTTATGGCCGCAAGCGTACCCGCATCATTATATGCAAATTCTTCTGCACGGTTACCAAAACCAAGATCAGCAACGACCGAAACCTTTGATGTAGTATGTTCAAACTTTACAGAAGCCATACCCAGAGAGAAGGCATTTTGGGCTCCGGTAAAGCTTGTACGGTTATTCCCTGCCTGTTTGCTGAAATCATATTTATAATACACGTCTGCTGAACCGGTAACAAGCACAGCGGGCTTTGGCTCTTCTTTTTCTTCCTGTTTAGAACCTGAAGAAAAAAATGTTTGCGTGTCTGTATCAACCGAGGCTTGCTGCGCGGCAGATGAAGAATAAAAAACTGTAATCAGAACAAGAGTTGTGAAGATTTTTTGTAACATTGTTATGCATTTTAAATGTGAATAAAGGGTACAGCCGGTGAACTTTGTCCAGAAGCTCATCATTATGGCTGTACCTTTTTAATAAATATATTTTTAGATTTCAGCAGGTACAGACTCTTCTTTTAAGGTGCCATTTTTCACCAGCAAGTGACCTTGAATATAATTTTCGTTATGCTGAGAAGCATCCAGTCCTAATTCTTCTTCCTCTTCAGTAACACGAAGCGGGAGAATAAAACTGATGAATTTAAAAATGAGATATGAAACAATAAAGCTATAGGATACAGCTAGTGCCATACCTTTCAACTGGATTAAAAACTGACCATCAAGAACCAGGGAATTCACTTCTTTATTACCGAAGACACCTGTAAGTAACATCCCTGTAATACCTCCAAGTCCGTGACATGCAAAGACATCAAGCGGATCATCGAGCTTCGTTCTGCTTTTAAGAAATTCTGCAACAATATTGGATATAATTGCTGCAATAAACCCTATAAAAAGAGATTGAGGCACTCCAACAAAACCTGCTGCGGGAGTTATAGCTACAAGCCCCACAACCGCACCAATACAAAAACCTAATACAGAAGGCTTCTTGCCACGTATAACATCCAGAAACATCCATGCCAAACCTGCAGCGGCAGCAGCGGTATTCGTAGTTGCAAAAGCATAAACACCTAATGCACCAGCTCCAACAGCACTACCGGCATTAAATCCGAACCAGCCAAACCAAAGCAAACCAGTACCAATCAATACATAAGGAATATTGGCAGG
>JBKDRQ010000182.1:0-3664 GCA_046341135.1 Bacteroidota bacterium | reverse complement strand
AAAATATTCATAGGCTATCTCCTGAGCTCCTTCAATATACTCTGCTTGTGAAATCAATGTTTCATTGTCTTTCACTAAAACAGTAATGATGTGCTCTGCTTTTATTTCTTCTAAAGAAGAAGCTATGGTGTTCGCTTCAATGAAGGGGCTGGATTTAGCAGCCCCTGTTGAATCAGGATGGTGATGTTCCACCCTTGCCGGTAGTAATTGCTCAGTGTATTCCATTGCTTAAATGTTTTGAGGTGTCAGAAAAATGTGTGGCAAAATCTTCTTTCTTAGCTGTTAATATGAGCTCCCGCTTGCGCTTCTCATATTCAGGCTTTAGCACTTCCTGATACTGCGGGAACATCTTATAAAGAGATAGCAACTCCTGAATAGATTTACACTCTCCAATACGTCCATAAATCATGTCCTCATTAATTGCCTCCCCAATCTGACACCAGTTTAATATCATCTTTCCTGTTTCTTCTGTAATGACAAAATCTGGCAGATGTACAAACAGTCCAGTTCTATCCTTACTCACCTTTGCCATGTGCTTTTCATTGATGATTTCAAAGGCAAGGGTCATTTCATACTCATAACCCTCTCTTATTTCATCATCAAGTCCGGCTTTCTCCACCTTTGTGCGATTACCCTCTGTGATGAGGTTGTATGCCTGCTTCTTTCTGTTGGTGGTAATAACATGACA
The DNA here is from genome assembly GCA_046341135.1 of Bacteroidota bacterium. GTDB lineage: Bacteria > Bacteroidota > Bacteroidia > Chitinophagales > Chitinophagaceae > Lacibacter. The sequence continues at coordinate 2,976 of JBKDRQ010000182.1, read as the reverse complement.
AGGAGATTGAAGAATTCTGTTCAGCCATTTCTGATAAAGCGGTGTAGCTTTTGCCCAGTCCTGATATCTTCCTCCCAGAGAGTTCTGATATTCCAAGATTCCTCCCTGTCCTTTCCAGATGTGCGTAATGGAGTCAATGATGATGAGTTCCATGCCTGCTTTCTCACAAGCGTCAATAGCAGCAATGTATCTCTCAGCACTAAAGGGAGGATCAAGCCTGAGGGTTTTAAATTCCCCCAGATGGGCATACAGAGATGCTGAATCATGTTCTGTATCAATGACAGCAATCTTTGCCCAATTGCCTGTCATACCATAAGCTAAACGCAGAGCGCTGTAAGTTTTTCCAAATCCTGAAGGTGATGCAATGTTCATTCTGATTTTCACCTTTTTTCTTGATGCGGTTTGTAATTGCATGAAGTTTGAGTTTAATGATTAAAGAATTCCTTCATCAGCAAAGCTGTAATACTCGCCTTCTGTAGGAGTGATAACGAGATGATCCAGTAGCTGAATGTCCATGAGAGCAGCAGCTGATTTAAGTTTCTGTGTTAGGTCTTTGTCTGATGAAGACGGGAACTTGTTGCCCGAAGGATGATTATGCACCACAACAATAGCAGACGCAACAGATTTGAGCGCTATGCCCAGAATAATTCTCAGATCAGCAATCGTGCCCGATATTCCTCCTGAAGAAAGCAAACAACCACCAATTAAATAATTAGAGCGATTGAGAAACAGAACAATAAAATGTTCTTGAAGAGCAATCGTATCTTTTGGGAAATACTTAATTGCTTGTCTGTACGATTCTTCGGAAGTTTTGATAACAGGTGTATGAGGTTTACGCAACGGCTTATAGGATAGTCTGATTTCAGCCATCTGATCAGCAATAACATGTTGCTCTTTCATAAAAAGAAATTTTAATGATTGTATAATGAGAAGAAATAAAAAAAGGGAGCCAGCAAAATGCTGACCCCCTGAGCATAGGGCTTCCATAACCACAAGGGAGTTCTTGTCTTACAGTCTTATGTGCGATTAATGGAGATATTCCTTGTGTTAATGGATTGTTCCACTGCTGTATGTGGACGAGGAACATCTTGTGATATGAGGAAGCTCTATGTTACGCTATTGCCAACTCTTGGATACGAGTGTGTCCAACAAGTTCTTCAGAATCTTTTGGACGATAGGCATAGCTGTGAACTAAGCGCATCACTTCTCCGGTTCTTGGATTGACAAAATCGTAAGGCTCTACAATCACCTTAACTACCTCACCTTCGATCTTTTGACCAATCATTAATCTGGCTACATCGAGTGCCCCAGTAAAAGGGATGGTGCATTTGCGAAGGGTTGCGTAATAACGATTCGAGTTTTGACTGAGAACAAGCTCTACGCCACCTGAGATTTCCAAAACGGCGAATGTTGTTCCATCTTTCTTTACTCTTTCCAGAGCATTGGTTACTGTTACCATGTTTTTAATTTTTAAATTGTTAATGAATAAATGTGCTTCCTTGCATCCTGGTACCAGGGGGATGGTTTGGTTGCTCAGATTGTAGGAGGGGTTTGGGATGGGAGTAGCCTCTGAAAAAATACACATAGCATATAATAGAAAAAGTTATTCTATGGGAAGAACATGGGGGGGCTACCCTAATCAAATTAATTAGTGGGGGGATGGCTTTATAAGGGTGTGGGGTATAGGGGAAAATTAATGCTATATTATTATAATGTGCCGGATTTACTTAATGGGCTTATTGGGGGCTAAATGTATGGTGTGTGGGTATGGCTAATCTTGGATATACAGAATACCGGCATGAATGTGACATCGGATGCCTGTGTTTAAGAGGAGATGTTTGCCGAAAATGTATGCAAATTGTATGCAACAGCTAAAAAGAAAAGGGGCTACATTTAATGTAACCCCTTGATTATCATCGCTCCCCCTTCAGGACTTGAACCTGAGACCCTCTGATTAACAGTCAGATGCTCTAACCAACTGAGCTAAGGAGGAATTTTGCCGGTTGTGGGTTATCTGTTATCGGGTTAAATGTTAACCGATAACGGCCAACTGATAACAACTAACCCGTTTTCCGGGCAGCAAAAATAGGGCGATTTTGTATTTTATACGCATATTTTTTGAGGTTTTTGATGAAAAATACCATTCTGAGAATGAAAAGGCTTTTTTATCAGTGAGGTTTTCTGGATAATTCAGTTCAAACTATCTACACCCTATCCTATCCCGATCATCCCATTTTCGTTGAGAGGCCTTCTCATCTAGGAGATTTTCAAGTGCATCATAAATCTGATTGAGTTGTACATCATGTTCTCCTATACGATCTTTGATTTGTTGCAACTGCTTTTTCAAATCGGTTTCACTAATGAGAATTTTTCTGATCTCAACAAATGCCCTCATGATGGCAATATTCATTTGAATGGCTCGCTCACTATGAAGTATTCCACTAAGCATGGCAACTCCCTGTTCCGTAAACGCATAAGGGAGATACTTGCGATGTTGCCCTCGACCCTTCTTTAAGGTAACAGACTGTGACCTTAAAGAAGGGATTATCTCTTCCCCTGGTATCATAGAAGCGATAATTTCATATTCATCTTTGGTTAGTTGAAATAGAAAATCACTGGGGAATCTTACTGAATTACGCTTTACGGCTTGATTAAAAACTTTGATTTCAACATCATAAATAGCTGCCAGATCACGATCTAGCATCACGCGTTCTCCTCGTATTGTATAAATACGATTCTGAATAGTTTGGATAATTTGCATAGATTATCAGGTGTTAGGTTAATAATAGATGTCAAAATTAGGATTTTTGACGCCAACTGATAACCAACAACCCCCAACAGTCAACCTCCTAATACATCTCCTCCTGCAACTGCTTCACGCGTGCATCTTCCAGAGACTCATCAAATGTCATCAATCGGTCAATGATGCCCTTGGGCGTTAATTCTATAATGCGATTGGCGGTGGTTTGCATGAAA
>JBKDRQ010000181.1:0-8322 GCA_046341135.1 Bacteroidota bacterium | reverse complement strand
AGCTGGTCTGGCTGGTGCAGTTAGTGGTGAAGGTAAATTTACCGTTTTTGCACCCACCAATGCTGCTTTTATTGCAGCTGGTTTTCCAGATGCAGATGCCATCAATGCAGCTCCTGTTGATGCTGTGGCTTCTATTGTTAAGGCACATTTGTTTGGCACGAATGTTTTCTCAAGCGATTTAACGGCCGGTGCTACTGTGCCAACACTTGAAACAGGTAAATCACTGCTGGTTGGTCTTACACCTCCTTCAGTTAAAATTGTCGGAAGTAGTAATCCTGCTTCTAATATTATCATTCCGGCGGGCGTTAATATCACTGCCACTAACGGTGTGATTCATAAGATTGACAGAGTACTACTCCCATAATCTACATTCGTTTACCGTTACTTGTTGTTCGTTTTCCAATTCATACAATTGCGGAACAATGGGTAACGGTAAATTTTTATATTAATTATTATGGCAACGAAAAAGAAAGCTGCTGTTCCGGTGAAAAAAGCGGCAACAAAATCAAAGTCGGCAAAGCCGGCATTTAAAAAACATGTATGTAGTTTGAAAGCAGGGGATAAAGCGCCTGCATTTTCTGGCGTTGACCAGGATGGTAAAAGTGTTAGTCTGAAAGATTACAAAGGCAAGAAGCTGGTATTGTATTTTTATCCAAAGGATGATACGCCGGGATGTACCGCGCAAGCTTGCAGCTTGCGCGATGATTACGCCTCTCTCCAAAAAAAGGGAGTAGAAATTCTTGGTGTAAGTGCCGACAACGAGGCTAAACATCAAAAATTCATCGATAAATATAACTTACCCTTCCGTTTACTCGCAGATACTGACCATGAAGTGATTAAGGCTTATGATGTATGGGGTAAGAAGCAATTCATGGGACGTGTATTCGATGGTTTGAACCGTACTACCTTTCTGATAAATGAGAAAGGAATCATTGATCATGTAATTGAACAACCGGATACCAAAAATCATGCTGAGGAAATACTGAATTTGTGGGGTATTTAAATCGATGTTCTTTTTTCGTTAGTAGAAGATTCGAAAAACGAAAGACGGGAAACGATCCATGCACCATTTTACTAAAATGAGCTTTAATAAAAAACCCCGATTTTCATCGGGGTCAATTTTTTCCGGTTCTGATTTTTGTTTTCACTAGAACGGATTTCAGGTTTTCAATACCTGATGTTTTTAGGTTCTCTTATAGGACGTTTTTCTTGGTTACTTTTAGGATTTGGATTTTTTGTTGGTCTTTCGGTTGGATTTGGATTTTCTTGTTTTTTCTTTGGATTTGGATTTGATATAACAAAAATATACCCTCAAAACTCCTTCACCTACTTTTTCAAACGGTTATTCAGGGTTCTAAGGGTTCACCTTTATTGCCACTTACATATTTGTATAAGGAATCTGTACTTCTTACTCGTAAAACTACTGTCCCTGAGCCAGGCTATACCCTTTTTTCCCTGCCCACATATTCAGTAATTCAGTTGAACAAATCTTGAAATCTTTAATAACTCTGTGTTGTAATTGCAGAATATCTTCCTGAGAAACACCTGCTTCATTCTTTGTTTCAAAACGACAGCGATATTGGTTTACCAGATTGGTAAAAATGCTTCCTTTTGGCCATACCTGCGTTCCTCTGTTTGAAATGGTAATAAGTTCAAAGTCGTTACCGCTGTGCTGTAATAATTTTTGTGCTACAGCAGCAGGCTGCTCTTCACTTTCTACAAATAAGTCTACTCCTGCAATCACTTCCTGCACATCTTCCTTCGACATGATTAAAGGATTTTTTGTCGGCTTGAATTGCGTAGGCGTTGGGGGTTGATCATTTAATGCCTCTTTCGGTTGAAGAGAAGGCTGTTTGCCAAAATTTTGGATAATGGCATTTGCAAAGTCTGTGGTATTTAAAGAGGGCGTTTCTTTTGAGCCAAAGTCTCCTGTGTGTAAACCATTTTCTAATGTATAAAGCAAAGCATTTTCTATCATAGCAGCTTTTTTCATCAATCCCAGATGTCGTAGCATCCCAAAGCCACTTAATAAAAGCGCAGTTGGATTCGCAATATTTTTTCCTGCTATATCCGGTGCAGTACCATGTACTGCCTCAAAAATGCAGATATGGTCTCCGATATTGGCACTGGGTGCAAAACCTAATCCCCCTACCAATCCCGCACAAAGATCACTCACAATATCTCCTTGCAGATTGGTCAATACAATCACATCAAACAAGTCGGGTCTACTCACTAGCTTCATACACAAATCATCTACAATTACATCATCGGCTTTCAACTCAGGATATCCTTTTGCGATTTCATAAAAAACATCCAGGAATAAACCATCTGTAATTTTCATGATGTTGGCCTTATGTCCGCAGGTAATACGGCGGGCTCCTTTTTTCTTGGCCATCTCAAATGCATAACGGATCACCTGCTCGCTTCCGGGTCGGGTAATGAACCGTCTGCTCAATGCTACGTCATGCGTCAGCATGTGTTCAATGCCCCCGTAAGTGTCTTCAATATTTTCTCTTACAATCGTCAGGTCAATGGGGATGCCTGCTTTGGAGAAAACCGTATCTACTCCATGTAAAGTCTGAAAGGTTCTTTTATTGGCGTATGTATTCCATGTTTTTCTAGCGGTTACATTCACGCTTTTAACGCCTTTTCCTTTGGGTGTTTCCATCGGTCCTTTGAACAGAATGCCCAATTGCTCGATGGTGGCCTGTGCTTCCGTTGTCATGCCGTTTGAATATCCCTTATCGAAGACCCATTTTCCCATATCCACAAATTCGTAGGTGAGTGGAACTTCCGCCTTGTTGAAAATATTCAATACGGCGTCCATGATTTCCGGTCCGATTCCATCTCCCTTAGCAACGGCAATTTTCGTCATAGTGTGTGATTTCACGCAAAGGTAAAGAAGCGAACAGTCGTTCGGCTGAATGAAATGAAAAAGATATATTAAAATTTCTGGTGTTTCAATTAGCTGTCATCTTACCATAAACTTCTTTGTCTACGCTTACCTTTGCCAAAAAATATTATGAGGATTCTTTTTGTTGGTTTTGCAGTTGCCTTTTTACTCTTTTCTTCTTGCTCCATCAATAACCTGAATATTGATGATGATCTAAAAACGTACTTTGACAAGTACAAGGTGACGGGGAGTTATGCGCTGTTCGACAATGCGCAGGGTCAGTTTACTATTTATGATTCTGCCAATTACCGCAAGCGGTTTACTCCAGCTTCTACTTTCAAAATTGTTAATTCTCTGATTGGTCTTGAAACAGGAAAAATCTCGGACGAAAACATGATCATCCCCTGGGATGGGGTTACCAGATCTTTTCCAAACTGGAATCAGGATCTGAACATGACCAAGGCATTTGAATATAGCTGTGTTCCTTACTACCAGGAAGTCGCCCGCAGAATTGGCAGAGATACGATGCAATACTTGCTGGATACGTTGGCTTACGGCAATAAAAACTGCAGCGGCCCGATTGATTCTTTTTGGCTCAATAATAATCTGCAAATATCTCCTGATGAACAACTCGGACTAGTGAAAAAACTGTATTTCGAGCAGTTGCCCTTTCAGAAGCGCACCCAGCAGATCGTAAAGAAAGTGATGCTCAGAGAAAGTACAGACTTATTTAAGCTATGCTATAAAACAGGATGGAGTCTGCAGGAAAATCTGGGTTGGATTGTGGGATGGATCGAAGAGAACAGAAGGCCGTATTTTTTTGTGTTGCTGACAAAAGGAACAGTTCCAAATCAGGATATCCCTGCTGTTCGGGAAAAATTGCTGAAGGATATTCTTAATCATTATGATTTTATGAAAGGGAAGAAATGATTCGGTTATCAGTTGGCGGTTGTCTGTTGAACTGAAATGACCTTTATTTGTTACCTATTACAAGATTATTAAAATGCAGATATATACTCCTTCCTTAACAGAATATAAAAGACTTCAAACGCGAGAAGTACGTATCGGAGACTTGCTGTTAGGCAATCATCATCCCATTCGTGTGCAAACGATGACCACTACTGATACGATGGATACGATCGGTACAGTAGAGCAATCCATCCGTTGTATTGAAGCAGGTGCGGAACTGGTGCGCATCACAGCGCCTTCCAAAAAAGAGGCAGAGAATTTACTGAACATAAAAAATGAATTACGGAAGAGAGGGTATCATACCCCTTTGGTAGCTGATATTCATTTTACACCGAACGCTGCAGAAATTGCGGCACGTATTGTAGAAAAAGTGCGTGTAAACCCGGGCAACTATGTAGATAAAAAGAAATTCGAACAGATTGAATATACCGATGCTGAATATCTGGAAGAAATTGATCGTATTCGGGAGAAGTTTACACCACTCGTTCGCATTTGCAAAGAACATGGTACCGCTATGCGTATTGGTACCAATCATGGTTCGCTGAGTGACCGGATTATGAGTCGTTATGGTGATACGGCGATTGGCATGGTGGAAAGTGCGATGGAATTTTTGCGTATTGCAAGAGCTGAAAGCTTTCATCAGATTGTACTCAGTATGAAGAGCAGCAATCCACAAGTGATGGTACAAGCTTATCGCTTATTGGTGAAACAGATGATGGATGAGTTTAACGAAGCATATCCCTTACACCTGGGGGTAACTGAAGCGGGTGATGGAGAAGACGGAAGAATAAAAAGCGCTGCCGGTATTGGCACGTTGCTGGAAGATGGTATTGGGGATACGATACGTGTAAGCCTAACCGAAGATCCGGAATTTGAAATTCCTGTTTGCAGAGATCTGGTAAAGCGATATTCCTTACCTGCAAATTCCAACAACGGAAAAGTTCCGACAATTGATCATCTGCCCTATTCACCTTTTGAATATTCCAGAAGATCTACGCATGCAGTGCAAAATATGGGTGACAAACAGGTGCCTGTAGTGGTGGCCGACTTCTCGCATATAGAAAATATCGAACATCATCATTTGCAAACGATCGGCTATCATTATGATGAAACTACGGATAAGTGGAGTATTGGTGATATGGCGGCTGATTATATTTTCACGGGCCATCAGTTACTTAATTTTGAATTGCCGGGCACTTTGCGTGTCATTGTTTATCCAGAAGCATGGAAAGCAAGTAAACTCTCTGTATCAGGTGAGCAAAAATATTTTCCACTGTTCATGAATAGCGGTTATGCTTCTGCAGTGCAGAAAGATGGCCGCCTCAATTTTGTAATGGTGGATTGTTTCAGTGACGAAACGACCATCAATGATTATTCTTTTCTGGAGGCTATTGACAATGATCCATCAGTAGTGATTTGTTTGAGCAGTAAAAATCGGAATGCGATGCAAAGCGTGCGCGCTATGATGGTTGCCCTCATGAATAAAAAAATCACGAATCCTGTTTTGCTCATGACAGACAGCCAATGGGTTACTTCCGATGAACATTTAATTCATTACGCAACGGAATGTGGAGCGCTTTTGTTGGATGGTATGGGAGACGGACTTTGGCTAAGCATGAATCAACAAGCCATTGCATCATTCAATAATCCGGAAAATCAACTCAGCGGAAGAATATATGCGGAGACATCGGTTTCTTCGCCCGAAAGCTTCTTAAATCAAACGGCATTTGGCATCTTACAAGCTACGCGTACTCGTATTTCAAAGACAGAATATATTTCCTGTCCGAGTTGTGGTCGCACTTTATTCGATTTACAGGAAACAACCGCTAGAATAAGAGCAGTTACCAATCATCTCAAAGGTGTTAAAATCGCCATCATGGGTTGTATTGTCAATGGTCCGGGTGAAATGGCTGATGCAGATTTTGGTTATGTAGGAAGTGGTGTAGGGAAGATTACTTTGTATAAAGGGAAGGAAATTGTCAAGCGGAATATTGACAGTGAAATTGCTGTACAGGAATTAATTCAACTCTTAAAAGATTATGATGCCTGGGTAGAGCCTGTAAGCGCGTCTTAAATTATATTGAGATTGCCAGAAATAAATAAGGAAGCGTCATCCTGAGTGTATGCGAAGGATCTCCAAATGGTGAATGCTTCGACAAAGAGATGTTTCGCTGACGCTCAACATGACGATCTTGGCAGTTTTATTTATAAAAGATTTATTTTTCATGAATTGTATGCAGACAGATTTTCTAGTGATTGGTTCGGGTATTGCGGGACTCACTTATGCCATCAAAGTAGCAGAGGCCTGTCCGGATAAAAAAGTGCTGGTTCTTACCAAGTCGCAGACGGAAGAAACCAATACCAAATATGCACAAGGGGGCATTGCTGTGGTGCATGATCCTGAAAATGACAGTTTTGATAAACACATAGATGATACACAGATAGCAGGTGATGGATTATGTAAAACGGATGTAGTGGAGTTTGTGATCAAAGAAGGTCCTCAGCGTGTGAAGGAAATCATAGACTGGGGTGCCAGATTTGATCGTGAACAGGATGGAGATTATGCTTTAGGAAGAGAGGGCGGACACAGTGAACCCAGGATTTTACATTACAAAGATGTAACCGGTGCAGAGATGGAAAGAGCATTGCTGAGTAAAATAAATCAGCTCCCCAATCTGAGCATGACATCTGATTATTTTGTGGTAGATCTTATTACGCAGCATCATCTTGGTTTTTTAGTTACCAAATCCACTCCCGATATTCAATGTTATGGCGTGTATGCACTGAATCTAAAAACGAATCATATTGAAATCATTCGTGCTAAAATAACCTTGTTTGCCACAGGAGGAAACGGACAAGTTTATCGTACTACTACCAATCCGAATATTGCTACCGGAGATGGGGTTGCCATGGTATATCGTGCCAAAGGAAGGATAGAGAACATGGAGTTTATTCAGTTTCATCCAACTGCCTTGTATAAAGCCGGACAAAAAGGGCAGGCTTTTCTGATAACGGAAGCGGTAAGGGGGGATGGCGGTATCTTGCGCAATCACAAGGGCGAAGCTTTTATGGAGCGATACGATGAACGTAAAGATCTTGCGCCCCGCGATATTGTAGCCAGGGCTATTGATAATGAAATGAAGATTCACGGAACGGAACATGTATGGCTAGATTGTACAGGAATATCCACAGAGCAATTTTTAAAACACTTTCCCAATATTCATCAGACTTGTCTGCAATCAGGAATTAATGTATCGAAAGATATGATTCCTGTAGCTCCTGCTGCACATTATAGTTGCGGAGGTATTAAGACAGATGAGTGGGGGCGAACTTCTATTAAAAATTTATATGCTGCCGGAGAGTGTGCCAGTACAGGCTTACATGGCGCCAATCGTTTGGCGAGTAATTCATTACTCGAAGCAATGGTGTTTGCGCACAGAAGTTTTACAGATAGCATTGATCTAATCAATCATACAATTGCTTCTGATGTATCAATACCGGAGTGGGATGCCAAGGGTACGTCTGCTCCCCGCGAGATGATTTTAATTACGCAGAGTTTAAAAGAGTTACAGCAAGTGATGAGTGATTATGTGGGGATTGTACGCAATAATGTGCGTTTGGAAAGAGCAGCAAGAAGGCTGGATCTTTTGTGGGAAGAGACAGAAAACTTATATAAAAACACTGCCATTTCTCCTCAGTTAATGGAATTGAGGAATATGATTACGGTTGGATATTTAATAACCAAGGGAGCGGTTTTCAGAAAAGAAAGCAGAGGGTTGCATTATAATACCGATTATCCTCAAAAGGCTACCTTGTTGCAGAACATTGTCTTATAAATACAAGCCCCCTATTCTCGCATAAATCAGATATTTTTGCACCCGATATGGGCTATTACTCCGATAAATATGAAGCAGTCATTGGTTTGGAAGTGCATGCACAATTGTTGACCAAATCAAAACTATTCTGTGCTGATTCCGTCTCCTTCGGTGCAGAGCCCAATACGCAGATAAGTCCAATTAGTCTTGCCTATCCCGGCACTTTGCCCAAGTTGAATAAATCGGCGATAGAGTTGGCTGTGCGATTGGGGCTGGCTTGTGGTTGTGAAATTGAGCAAAGAAATTATTTTGCACGTAAACATTATTTCTATCCGGATTTACCTAAAGGATATCAGATCAGTCAGCATACTACTCCTATTTGTAAAGGCGGGACTGTTACGATCGTAACATCAGCGGGTGAAAGAAATATTCAGTTAAACAGAATTCATCTGGAAGAAGATGCGGGCAAGAGTATTCATGATTTATATAACGATTATTCTGCGATTGACTATAATAGAGCAGGTACTCCTTTGGTGGAAATAGTTACGGAACCGGATTTGCATAACGGAGAAGAGGCAGCAGCGTATTTTACTGAGTTAAGAAATCTGGTACGGTATTTAGGTGTATGTGATGGTAATATGGAAG
>JBKDRQ010000180.1:0-5594 GCA_046341135.1 Bacteroidota bacterium | reverse complement strand
GGAGATACCTTTAAAGTATTGGTTACCGTTAATCCGCTTTCTTCTATCAGCAATAATCCTCGTTCACAAACCATTTGTACGGAGAATACAACTGCGGCTGTTAACTGGACATCATTTACACCTAACTCATCGTTTGCATGGACGCTGGTGAGTAGTGGTACGATCACCGGTTTTGCACCATCAGGTCAGGGCTCCACATTACCGGCAATGACGTTAACGAATGCCGGTGAGGCTGTGGATTCTCTGGTATACTCCGTAACTTCTACGGCAAGTGCCTGTGCGGCACCCGCCACTTTGTATAAAATTTATGTAAACCCTGATGCGAAAGCCAGGTTCAACGCTCCGATTGATACTGCCTGCTGGCCATTTAATATACCCATTGAAAATACATCTCCGGCTACAGCCAACGGGCTATATAAATGGTATGCGAATAATGTTTTATTTGGTACCACTACCGGTGGTTCAAATTATCCAGGGTATATAATTCAAAATCCTGATGACAACATAACCATTAAAATGGTAGCCGTCAGCAAATACGGTTGTAAGCCGGATAGTGTTTCCAAATCATTCTATACGTACAAACAACCCGATGCTTCATTCAATTCATCGATTGACAGGGCTTGCGGACCTTTATCTGTGTACTTTACCAATACATCTACCTTCAATTCAACATTTAAGTATGCATGGGATTTTGGTAATGGACAAACATCAAATCAATACCAGCCCGATAGTGTATTTTATGTAACCAATCCTAATTTTGGAGATACAGTGTATACGATTACCTTAAAGGCTTTCAATCAATGCGATACCCTTACCTTCTCCAAGCAAATTATAGTTCAATCCAAGCCTCTGGCAAGGTTCTTACCCAACAAAACGACAGGATGCTCCCCATTAACCGTAGTATATAATAATGTTTCGCTCGGTGTTGGCAATACATACATATGGGATTTTGGAGATGGAACTCCAACAGTCACTACTACAATAAAAGATAGCATAAGACATACTTATTTTGTGGGGATAAAAGATACATTTCTTGTGAAGTTGATTGCATTAAATCAATGCGGTATTGATTCGTCAACATTTAATCTTGTTGTTACGCCCAATCCTATTAAACTTGATTTCGCAGTTTTAGGAACAGAGCAAAATGGTTGTGCTCCACATGTTGTGCGTTTCATTAATAAAACTTCCGGTGCAGATGTATTCAGATGGGATTTTGGGGATGGTAACATACTAAGCTCAGTAAAAAATATAGATACCATTACCCATACTTTCATTAATCCGGGAAAGTATACCGTCACCTTAAATGCAAGTAGTATATGTTCGGATACCAGTTCAACTGAAATCATTGATGTGTTTGGGACACCTGCGCCTAAATTCACTGCTTCAACTTTAACCAGATGTATTGGCGATAGTATTCAATTTACCAATCAAACGACAGGCGGCGCTACAAGTTACTTGTGGAAATTCGGTGATGGCAACACATCAGTGCTGGTAAATCCCGGCCATAAATATGCTCAATCCGGCACTTATACGGTAACCTTAATTGCATTTAAGGATAATCTTCCAGGTGTGGTTTGTATTGACAGCGTGAAGACTCAGGTAAGAATTATTGATACATTACCCATAAATTTTGGTATCAGCTCAACATTGGGCAAGTGTAGTCCCTTTAAAGTTACCTTCACCAACACATTCCTGAATTATAGCTTCCTCGAATGGGATTTTGGCGATGGCACAAAAGGTACGGGGGATATTGTAGAGCATACCTATATTGATAATGGGGTTTACAATATCAGATTAACCATTCGTTCTGTTGGAGGATGTACATATACGGCAGTAAAACAAATTACTTTAACAGCACCCGTAGGAACCTTACGCGTTCAAACAGGATTTAATTGTCAGGATGACAATGTGCGGTTTGAAGCCTTGCCAACAAATACGGATTTTATTGTGTGGAAATTCGGCGACGGCGATTCATTAAAAACCACAGAGCGCGTGGTGTTTCATAAATATTTAAATCCGGGTACATATTTTGCCAGTGCGCAATTTGTAACAAATGAGGGTTGTCGTTATGATGTACCGGGGACATATGAAGTAAAAGTTGATCGAATTGTACCTGGTTTCAGAGCTGTAAGGGATGAAAGTTGCAGCGCAACTAAAGTTCGGTTTGTTGATACTTCTAATGTGTTTTTTGGAAAGTCCTCTGTTGAGTGGAGTTTTGGAAATGGCAGCACAGCTACCGGCTTTGATGTTACACATACATATAGCACAACCGGCACTTATCTTGTGCGTCAAATTGTAAAAAGTAATTCAGGCTGTAGCGATACCATTGAGATTCCCGTTCAGGTTTTTGTAAGGTCATTACCTAATGCTGAAATCGTCAGTCCTCCGGTTATATGTACAAATACAGATGCTCAATTCAGTTCTGTGGTAACTTCTACGGATCCTGTTAATTTTTACAAATGGGATTTTTCAAATGGTATTAATTCTGACAACAATGCGTTGACGGTGCGTTTTGCCAATGCCGGTAATGTGGTTGCTCAGCTAATTGCCGGAACAATCTATGGTTGCTATGATACGGTGAGGTCTACATTAAAGATCAGTCAAACGCCTACGGTACGTGCAGCTCCTGACGTTACTATATGTAAAGGGCAGACTGTAAATCTTACTGCTACAGGAGCACTTAACTATAGTTGGTTCCCGACAGACTTTTTGACTAATCCGAATATTCCTAATCCTGTATCCCGACCAGATGTATCTACACCATATACAGTGAAAGGAACGACGGTAGATGGTTGTTTTGCGTATGATACTATTAATATCAATGTAATTCAGCCATTCAAAATATCTGTAATGCCCGGAGACAGTATATGTATTGGAGAGTCTATCCGATTACTGGCAAGCGGAGCATTCAGATATGAGTGGGCGCCTGCTTCTTCGTTGAATCAGTTTAATATTCCTAATCCTTTGGCTACTCCGGTAGCAACAACGAATTATCGGGTTGTTGGTTTTGATGAGAATGGTTGTTTCAGTGACACAGGTTATGTATTGATAGGTGTAGGCCAGTATCCGGTTGTGGATCTTGGTCCTGATCTGACTCTGTCAACCGGAACGATGCAGCCGCTCACAACCACTATCACCAATGGGCCTATTCAGCAGTGGTTATGGTCACCGCCTACCAACTTGAGTTGTATCACTTGCCCTGTGCCAGTTGCACAAATAAAGACAGATATCGAGTATAAAGTGAGGGTAACTACCTTCTTCGGCTGCAGCGGCGAAGATGCTATTCGTATCAAAGTTTTCTGTGAAGAAACACAGGTTTATATACCTAATGCTTTCAGTCCGGATGGCGACGGAAGGAATGATGTATTCATGGTGCGCGGCAAAGGAATTATGCAGGTGAAATCGATGCGTGTTTTCAACAGATGGGGAGATGTAGTATTTGAGAAAACCAATATAACTCCGAATGATCCTTCTGACGGATGGGATGGAAGAGTAAGGGGAGTAAGCATTGGTCCTGATGTTTTTGCTTACATCGTGGAGGTCGTTTGTGATAATGGGGTGCCCTATTTTTATAAAGGAAATGTGACACTGTTAAAATAATTTGTAATGAAACAATTATTTATTGTTTTCCTGATACTTGTATTTTCCGTGGCAGATATCCACGGGCAGGATATTAATTTTTCCCAGTTTTATGAATTGCCTTTATTGCGCAATCCTGCACTGGCAGGTATATATAGAGGGGATGTTCGTTTTACGAGTGCTTTTCGCAATCAGTGGCAAACAGTTCCAGTGAGATACCAAACAACTGCTGCTGGTTGTGAAGTAAAATTTACACCTACAAGAGAAACAGATGATTATATTAGTTTTGGTTTGCAACTGACTAATGATGTGGCTGGTGATGGAAGATTAGGCAAAACACAGGTATTGCCGGTGTTGGCCTACCACAAACTTATCAGTAGCGATAGAAATATGTATCTCACCGCCGGATTTATTGGCGGAGGCGTTTCACAGCGTATTGATCCGACCAAATTAAGGTTTGATGATCAGTTTGTGAACGGGGTATACAGTTCACCAAATCCAACCGGGCAAAATTTTTCCAATACAAATATCACATATTTAGATGCTTCTGTCGGTTTAGCACTCAGCAGTGATTTTGGGTATAACAATAATAAGTTTTTCTTAGGAGCAGCCTATTTTCATTTTAACGAACCAAAAGTAGCTTTCAGTGCATTAAATGATATCCGTCTCAATAAAAAGTATGTGCTCAATGGTGGCTTGTCGGTCGCTACTTCTGAGTTTAACAATGTCTTTTTTTATGGAGATTTATTTAGTCAGGGAGGAAGTACGCAGATTCAGGGAGGTATGGTATACAAGCATGTATTGGTTGAATATGATCAGGATCAGACACTTGCTTTATCGGCCGGTGGATTTTACAGATGGGCTGATGCGTTTATACCTGTCATTAAAATGGATTATAATCGTTGGGCTATTGGAGCGAGCTATGATGTTAATGCAAGCAAACTAACCAGGGCTTCTCAGGCCAGGGGGGGTATTGAACTTACGCTATCTTACAGAAGCTTTTTGAATATCAGAAATTCAACACTTGATAAATTCAGATGTCCTATTCCTTTCTGGTAGTAGTTAGGGGTTGTTTACGCCTAAACTAAATAAGGCAAAATCATACTTTGCTGGATCTTTCTTGTCAAATCGTTTAAGGTTTTCCGTTAGTTCTATTGCAGCTTGCCAGTCGTTCTGCTTTCTTGTTAAGAGTCCAAGCTGACGAGCGATATTTGATACATGTACGTCGATCGGACAAATCAATGCTGCTGGGCTGATGTTCTCCCAGATACCAAAATCTACCCCTTTGTTATCTTTCCTTACTAACCACCTTAAATACATATTAAGCCGTTTGCAAGCAGAATTTTGTTCGGGTGATGCAATGTGTTTTTCTGTTCTCTTTAAATGTTCATATGAAAAAAAGTATGATCGAAAATGATTTAACGCTTGTTCTGCAGTCATTTTCTTTCGTGGAAAAAAAGCAGTTTCCAGTGAATCATTTTTGGAATAATGCTGATGCAGAAAAAATATAAAATAATAAAGATCGTCTGACTGAAAAGTGCGGTGTTTGAAATGCAACAGCTTCTTCAGTTTTTTCGGATTGTGTTCTAAACAAAACTGATAGGGCTGCATATCCATCAGCTGCATCAATTCGGAAGCTTTATTGATGATGGTGGTGCGGTTTCCCCAGGCAAAGACTGCTGCAAAGAGACCGGCGATTTCTATATCCTGTTTACGCGTAAATAAATGAGGGATAGAAATAGGATCTTTTGCAATAAAAGAAGGCCTGTTGTACAATTTTACTTTTTCATCCAGCCATCGTTTTAATGCGGCTTCCTTCATCAGCCGATAGCTTGCTGTAAATCGGCAATTAAATCATCGGCATCTTCAATACCTACACTCAATCGAATGAGTGAATCACGCACTCCGTTTTTGATACGTTCTTCACGGGGAATGGAAGCGTGTGTCATGGTAGCAGGATGATTGATCAGACTTTCCACGCCCCCCAGACTTTCAGCGAGTGAAAATAATTTGGT
>JBKDRQ010000179.1:0-11045 GCA_046341135.1 Bacteroidota bacterium | reverse complement strand
AATGATATCGTTTGTGATGATGTTGAGCTACAACCGTTTTGACCTGTTACGGTTAATGTAACAACAAAAGTTCCGGTTGTATTAAATCCATTTCCAATGAAACTATGCTCCGGGTTATTGTCAGTTGAAGTATTCTTTGATCCAGAATTAGGATCACCAAAATTCCAGGAATACGTTAAATTACCCGTACCATTTGATTGGGCGGTACTTGTAAAAAATAACTTTCGTTTTCTTTTCGGACAACCCGTGTTTGGACTATAAGTAAAAGAAGAGATCGGTGCCGGCTTTATGTTAATCGTAGTATTTGCAGATGAAGAACAGTTTGTTGCATTATTTAAACCCACTACAGAATATGTAATCTGAGAACTGGCAGGCAACGTATTTACACTTGCTCCTGATGTTGAGCTTAAATTAGACGATGGAGACCAGGTATATGAATCTGCACCGGAAGCTGTTAATGTTGTAGTTCCTCCCGGACAAATAGAGTTTGGATTTGCACTAATTGACACAGAGGGAAGTGTATTAACTGTAATCTTTACAATATCTGTAATTGTACAACTGCCGGATGTTACCTCTACTACATAATCAAAAACGCCAGAAGATGAAGGGGATATATTAATGCTAGCAGTTGTTGATAATGTTGTACCTGGATTACCAGACAGATACCATTTAAAATTAGGATTTACAACAGGTGTTGTAGCTGTCCTGGTAAAACTTGCCCCTCTACAAATCGTTGTATCATTACCGGCATTCACCGAACACTGCCCATAGCCCACCGAAATTTGAAAAGTTACAATGCACGCAACAATAATTAATCTATTTAAAAGAGAGTTCAAATTCCTCATAGTTAGGTTTGATTGGTAATAAAATGGCGAATCTTATTCGTCAGATTTTTGGAAATGCAAAGAAACTACCTTCCTAGCAGAAACCTTATAACAAATCTGCCATATGATCGTTTCTCGTTGTTCGTATTTCGCCGGGCTGTTTTTGCTTTTTACTTTTGAGCTTTGACTTAGATCTTCATATCATCGTCTCCTCAATCATCTTAAACCCTTCATTTGCAGGAAGTTGCTCCCATAAAATCTTGTAGACGGTTGCGGCAATAGGCATGTCCGCATGCATGGTTTCATTAATCTGATATATAGATCTGCTGGCATTATATCCCTCGGCCACCATATTCATCTCCAACTGTGCTGATTTTACGCTGTACCCCTTTCCGATCATTTTGCCAAAGGTGCGGTTACGGCTAAAAGGTGAATAACAGGTTACGAGCAAATCACCCAGATACACACTGGCGGCATAGTTGGCCGATTTTCTTAAAGGATTTTTCTGTAATTGTACCCCCGGTATCGGCTCTTTATGTACCCCCACTTCTATATTCCTGATGCCCACCTTTCGCAAAAAAACGGCCATTTCATCGGCTGCATTGGCAATCAGTACACTTAAAAAATTATCCCCGTAATCCAGCCCGTGGGCAATACCACTTCCCAACGCGTAAATGTTTTTTAAGACCGCTGCAAACTGTACCCCGAAAATATCTGTATTGATTACAATATTGATATAATGATTCTTAAAGCAATCTGCAAATTGCTGTGCCGCATCTTCATCCAGACCGGAAAATGTCAGATATGAAAGCTTCTCCGATGCTACTTCTTCAGCATGACAGGGACCCATGATGGTAAAATAATTGTTGACATCAAAGCCATACTCCTGATTTAAAAAATCATTAATCAATATGTTTCTGCCAGGCAACAAACCCTTTATAGCAGATATGATTTTTTTGGATTGTAATAAGTCCGGATTGAATAAGTTCAATATTTCACCAATATACGCGGATGGTATGGCCAGAATAACCGTATCGGCAGAAGCAACCGCTTCCAAGGGATCAGTGTAAAACTTGATGGAGTCAATGGCCAGGGTTGCAGAACTTAAATAAGCCGGGTTATGCCTGTACTGTCTGATATGTTTGATTGTCTGTTCATTCCGAATATACCAATGTACCGCTACTCCATTGTCCGCCAGAATCTTAACCAAAGCCGTTGCCCAGCTACCGCTACCCAAAACAGCAAAATGCCTTGTTTTCCCTGTATTCAATTGCGTCATTTGTGACCAAAAATAAAATAATCCCGCCTTCGGCGGGATTATTGAACAGAATTAATATAAAATTATTTGCTTTTATAGATCTTTTCCTTGTCCACAACTTCCACTTCCATGCCCTCCTTGAGTGTTTTGCTGATGATATTGTAAGGTGCCGACACCACCTGTACGCCCTCTGATATACCCGACAAAATTTCAATGTAATCATTGTCCTGGATACCTGTCTTGACCGGTATTTTCTTCACTTTGCCATTTGCTTCCACAATAAAAACCACTTCTTCCAAATCGTCTACACTTTTTTCCTGATCGGACACTTCCTGCCCTGCGGCCTTCTTTTTATCAACCTCTTCCTTATTGATCTCCTCTGTTTTTTCATACTTATCTCTTGTCGTAATCGCAAGAATGGGAACGGCAATAACACGATCCTGCTTACGGGTCATAATATCCGCACTGGCGCTCATGCCCGGCCTGAAAGGCAAACGACGATTACCATTTCCCTGAAAAAGATCAGCATAAGAAGCAGGATCCAGGCGGATATAAACTTTATAATTGGTTACATCCGTCGCTCCGGCTACGGCAACTGCCTGCGCTGAAGTGCTGCTGCTGGAGATTTTTGTAACAACTCCTTTAAATCTTCGGTCATTATAAGCGTCCACTTCTACAATGGCACTATCTCCAACCTTTACTTTAGGAATATCATTCTCTCCCACATCCACCCGCACTTCGATCTTACTCATGTCGGCTACCCTAAGAATTTCAGTACCCAGGCTAAAACTGTTTCCCGCTACCCGCTCGCCTTTTTTAACGGCCAGTAGGGACACAATACCATCCATAGGTGAGATAACGGTAGTACGACTCAAATTCTTGTCGGCTTCTGTAAGACTCGCCCTTGCACCTTGTGCGCTCGCCTGTGTACTCCTCACAGCCTGCTTCGCTGCTTTCAAATCGGCCTGTGCTGCCAGATACTGCGTCTCTGATTGTTCAAACTCCGCACGGGATATCACTTTTTCATCGAGCAATTTCTTTTGTCTGTCATAATTCTGTCTGGCAAGCGTATATCTCGCTTCAAATGCTTCAATACCGGCAGTAGTATTTTCTACCTGCGCCTGTTGCTGATTCACTACTGAAGCTGCCCGATCTCTCGCACTTGATAGAACATCCGCAAAAACTTTCGCAAGCACCTGCCCTTTTCGTACACTGTCTCCTTCCTCTACGTACATTTCCACTACTTCACCGCTCACATCGCTGCTTACCTTGCGTTCATCTTCAGGATATACTTTACCACTGGCACTTACTGTTTCAATAATGGTTCGACGTATTACTTTCTCAGCTGCTACACGCACCGTTTTATCAGCACCAATAACACCGGTTTTTTTTAATGTTATGAGTGTCGCTATCACAAAAACGAGAATAACACTTATCCAGATAACTTTTTTATTCATTTGAAATATTATTTTATGCATTATATGTGCATCTCACAACCGACAACCCCCTACAATCTCAACCCCATGCCTTTGTAAAATTCAAGCACTTTCATACGAAACACATAATCAAATTGATCTGCAGCTGCCTGTATGTTTGCACGAAACAAATTATTTTGAATCGTAATATACTCAATTGGCTGTAACAATCCGGCATCATACCTTTTTTGGGCAAGCGTCAGTGATTTTTCGGAAAGCTCTTTCGTTTTTTTGCTGGCATGATAACGATTCAAGGCATTTACTGCAGATTGATACGCCAGATAGATATCATTTTTTAATCGCTGATCTGATTGCTTTTGTGTCCACTCTGCATTTTGAATATCATATTGGATACGTTTGTAATTGGTTCTTGCCACTGCTCCATTAAGAATCGGTATGTTTATTTGCAGCCCTACATTCTGACGAAAATTATCACTGAGTTGCGTACCCCAGCCATTCCACATTTCATTAAACGATTTTTTGCCTTGTACCAATGTAATATCAGGTTGCAGCACGGGGAATATGCCGCTGCCCGTATTCACAACAGGAGAAAGCAGGTTGGCCGACTGATAACCATTAAACCTGAAGTCGCTGATTTTGGTATTGGGATTGGCAAAGTTGGTGCCTAAGCCCCCAAACCAATTCAGAGATGGATACATCGATGCTTTCAGTGCTTTAAGATTATATTTCAAGGATTTTAATCTTAAATCATTTACCCTTTGCAAAGGCTGTGTCTGAAGCGCACGCTCATACACCAGCTCGGGTTGTAATTCACTGATATTTTCAACAGGTATTTTATCTACGGGAGGCTCCACAATATCAAAAGCTGTTGCTGCATCCAGATTCAAAGTTGCTTTAAGTGTTAATAAATTCTGATCTGTTGTCATGGCCGCTGTAATGTATGCAGCGCTGTCTCTTGAAAACTGCGCTTCCAGTTCGAGTGCATTTAATTCAGGAAGCAACCCTGCATCTACCCTCTTTCTCGTGTCAGCCAATCTTGACCTTGTCAGATCCATTTGTTTTTCGGTAATCTTTACCTGTTCTTTCGCTAGCAGTACCTGCAAATAGGTAGTGGCAATGGTAAGACCGATATCGTTTTTTATTCGTTCAACATCCTTGGCAGCTGCCTCGGAAGCATATCTCGCACTGATAATATTGTTGCGTGTATTTCCCCAATTATAAATAAGTCCACTGACATTCAGATTGTATTGCTGAAATAAGAGTGTGTTATTGATAAACAGGTTGGAGGTGGGATCTACTGATCTTCCGAAATTAGTGCCGGTATTACCTGAAATATTGACATTAGGATACTGTGTCGCCTGCGCCTGTTGATAATTGAGTGCTGCCACCCTTGCCTGTATATCCGTTTGCTGAACAGAGATATTATTTGCCCAGGCATACTCGACACATTTTTGCAAATCCCATTTTTCTTGCGACAGAGAACGATTAGCAACCAATAGTAAGCCGAAAAAAAGGATAAAAAGGCGTATATGAATAATCATATAGCAAAAATAATATGTGACAGCTTATCTTGTTCAAAATTGAGGATGAGAGGTTGATATAAAGGATTAAGTATGCATATGGCTGTAGTGCACAAAATTTCTTTACTTTGCAAACTCAAAACAATGAATATGAAGTTACTGGAAGGAAAAGTTGCGATTGTAACCGGTGCCGCACGCGGTATCGGCGAAGCAGTTGCTATTAAGCTTGCTGAACAAGGTGCGCATATTGCTTTCACATATGTTAGTGATAGTAGTAAAGAAAAAGCAACTGCTCTTGAAAATAAACTACAGACGCTTGGCGTAAAAGCCAAATCGTATCAAAGTAATGCAGCAGACTATGCTGCATGCGAAGCCTTTGTAAATGATGTTGTGAAAGAATTTGGAACCGTGGATATTTGCGTAAATAATGCAGGCATTTCAAAAGATAATTTATTACTTCGCATGAGTGATGCTCAGTGGAATGAAGTAATTCAGGTCAATCTGAACAGTGTGTTCAATATGACGAAACAAGTCATTCGCCCTATGATGAAAGCAAAATCAGGCAGCATCATCAACATGAGTTCTGTGATCGGTGAAATGGGAAATGCCGGACAAAGTTCTTACGCAGCAAGTAAGGCAGGTGTAATCGGATTTACTAAATCCGTTGCCAAAGAACTGGGAAGTCGGAATATTCGCTGCAATGCCATCGCTCCCGGATTTGTAGAAACAGATATGACCAGTTATTTGAAAGATGGAGAAGGAGCAGAAAAATATAAGGCCGGTATTCCTTTAGGTCGATTTGCATCAGCAGAAGATATCGCCAATGTTACTTTATTCCTTGCAAGCGATATGGGCAATTATATAACCGGACAAACGATAAGCGTTTGTGGTGGGTTAAATATTTAAGGTTACAAAATATCATTTGCAGAAATATTATTATTCATTTACCTTGTACAAAGCCATTTCTTATAATGGCTTTTTTTAATCTTGAAATCAACATTTAAATTTCTTAAATCTGACCTGCTTTCAGGGCTTATTCTCTTTTTTGTAGCCCTGCCTTTATGTTTGGCTATTGCGCTTGCCAGTGGCGCTCCGCTTTTTTCAGGTATCGTTTCGGGTGTCATCGGAGGAATTATCGTCGGCACATTAAGTCAGTCACACGTGAGTGTATCTGGTCCTGCGGCAGGCCTTACCGCCATTATTCTATCTTCTATAAATACACTTGGATCTTTTGAATTGTTTCTTACAGCAGTTGTCATTGCCGGTGTATTGCAACTTCTTTTTGCTCTGATAAGAGCCGGAACTATTTCAAACTACTTCCCCTCCAATGTAATTGAAGGAATGTTGACAGGGATCGGAATTATAATTATTATAAAACAAATACCTCTTGTATTAGGATATAATTCAGATAATTCATGTTTTGATATCATCAACGATTTCAATAGCAAGATGTTATTGTCAATATTTAAATCCGTTCATCCCGGAGTGCTGATGATTAGTTTAATATCAGGTCTCTTATTAATTGCATTTCATAAAATACATTTTTTTAACCGACTGAGAATCTTGCCTGGCGGACTAATAGTAGTATTGCTTGGTATTGCGATTAATGAGTATTTAACAACAACCCATTCCATATACAGGATAGAAAATAAACATCTGGTCAGTCTTCCTGTAATCGCACATCCAAGAGAAATCTTCTTGCAACTAGCCTATCCGGATTTCAGTGGATGGATGAATGCACGCGTGTGGACCATCGCACTAACGATAGCCATAGTTGCCAGTATAGAAAGTTTGTTGAGCCTGGAGGCTGCAAGCAAAATGGATCCCTTGAAGCGATATGCAGGCGGCAACAGAGAACTTGCAGCTCAGGGAGCCGGTAATATTTTATCAGGTCTTTTAGGTGGTTTACCTATGACCTCCGTAATTGTTCGGGCTTCCGCAAATATTGCTTCGGGTGCCAAAACAAAAATTTCTGCCATTGCGCATGGACTCTTCTTATTAATAGCAGTAATATTCATTCCAAATTTGTTGAATAAAATTTCTCTGGCATCACTGGCTACCATCCTGATCATGGTGGGCTACCGACTTGCAAGTCCATCCGTATTTAAACGTATGTGGCATAACGGAAGATTTCAATTTATTCCCTTTATTACAACGGTAGTAGCAGTTACTTTTCTGGATCTTTTAATAGGAGTAGCGATTGGATTAGTGGTAAGTATTGTATTTATATTAAGAGGGAATATGAAGCGTGCCTATTTCTTAAAAAGAGAAGGCCATAAAGAAAATACCAAAATTGTCATCAAGCTTGCACAGGAAATTTCCTTTCTTAACAAAGCTGCCATTAAGCAAACATTAGGCCGACTGCCCAGAGGATGTCAGGTAATTATTGACGCTTCAGATACCATCTATATTGATCATGACGTACATGAACTGATCCAAGATTTTTACGAAGTGAGTGCTAAAGAAAAAAATATTAAAGTAGAGAAAATAGGGTTTAAGTAGCGTTAATGCATTAGCATTAATATTCTTAATTAATTCTAAGCAGTAATTATTTTTTTACCAGTGAAGCAATAGTGGCAACTGAAAAATCTGTAAGGACCAGCTTGCCGCTAATAGCTGCTCGCTCGGTCAGTAAAGTATCCCAGTTGTCCGTTCCTTGCCACAACATTTTTTTGATTTCAGTCATCGCCTGTAATGAAGAAGACGCTAGTTCTTCCAATTTTTTATTAACTGCATCATTTAAAAGCTCATCTGTTGTATGCATTTCTGCAAACAATCCATGATGATGCGCCCATGAGGAAGTATACCAGTTGCCCGCATCAATAGCAAGCTGGCTAAATGCGGCAGTTCCAATTTTTCTTTCCACTGCAGGTCCTATGACAAAAGGGCCAATCACTACTTTTAATTCACTGAGTTTGACAGAAGCTTTTTCAGATGCTATCGCATAATCACAAGCTGCCGCAATACCTACCCCGCCTCCCACACATTTAGAGTGAATACGACCTACAATAAATTGCGGTGCTTTACGTATTGCATTTATGACATTAGCAAAGCCACTGAAAAAAATCTTCCCCTGCGTTTCATCATTAACTGCTGCTAACTCATCAAATGAGGCTCCGGCACAAAAAGCTTTATCGCCTGCCGAACGTATGCAGATGACTTTAGTATTTACATCATTAGCTATCTCTGTAATGGTTTCAGCCAAAGCAGATAGTAAATGTCCCGGTAAAGCATTTCCTTTGGGATGAAAAAATTCAATTGTAGCAATGCTATTTATTATTTCTGATTTTACATAACTGCCGTCAGCATTTATTATCGACATAAATTAATTTTGCTTCTAAGATAGTGAATAGGATCAAAAGTTGGAGGTTGTTGGTTGAAAGTTAATTCCTAATTTCAACTCCTAAAAATATCTTATATGTTTAGCCCTGTTTTTTTACAAAAAGTAATTCTGTCCGTATTCATATTCATCCTAAGTACCCAAAACATTTTTGCACAAAAGAAATTTCTGACCAAGGAACAGATGCTGAAGGGTGCTCCGCATCAAATTACCAAACCGATCCCCTATTTTATAAAATGGGAAGATGATCAAAACTTTATTATTGCTAAAAAAGAAAATGCATCTTCCGGATATAAAGAATACCGCATCAACGGAAAAACACTAATAGAAACACCTATAGATAAAGGCTGGGAAGAAGAATCTAACGAAAGGGAAGTAGTCATTAAAGATGGTGACATCTTTTTAAATAATACAGACGGGAAAGAATATCAACTTACACAAACAGATGCTGCAGAGAAAAATCCAACTTTATCACCTGATCAAAAGAAAGTAGCTTTTACAAGAGGGAATAATTTATTTGTGATCGATATTGATTCAAAAAAAGAAACACAGCTCAGTTTTGATGGCAGCGAAACAATCTTAAACGGATATGCCAGCTGGGTGTATTATGAAGAGATACTAGGTCGTCCCTCTAATTACAAATCATTCTGGTGGAGCCCCGATAGCAGGAACATCGCTTTCATGCGCATGGATGAATCGATGGTTCCCCTATTCCCTATTGTAAGTGAAGAAGGCGTACATGGATACACAGAAATCACCCGCTATCCCAAAGCCGGTGATCCAAACCCAGAAGTGAAAATAGGAGTTGTTGCTGCGGCGGGAGGTAATATTTTATGGGCAGATATAGATCCAAAAAAAGATCAGTATTTCGGAATGCCTTACTGGAAACCAACTGCTGAGGCATTGTGGATTCAGTGGATGCCACGTTCACAGGACACCCTGAAAATTTATGAAATGTCACTATCCAATCCGACTCTAAAAGAAATTATTACAGAAACACAAAAAACATGGATTGACCTGGATGATCAGGGTTCAAGAATTCAGTTTTTATCAGACAACAAACACTTCATTTATAAAAGTGATGAGAGCGGATGGAGTCATTTATATCTGCACGAAATAAGCGGGAAAAGAAAAAATACGATTACATCAGGTAATTATACAGTTGAAGATATCCTACACTTAGATGAAAAAAAACAATGGATCTATTTTACGTGCAGAAAAGATAACAGCACCTGCTACGATTTATACAAGATTAAATGGAATGGAAAAGAATTACAAAGAATTAGTTTTGGCAATCTCACACATGAAGACATTCATCTGTCTCCCGATGCTTCATATGTTGTGGCTACCTGTTCAAATAGTTTGACGCCTGACAGAATGGTGCTGATGAATAACAAAGGGAAAGTATTAATGGAACCGGGTAATGCTAAAGGGAAAGATTATGGTGAGATTACGATTGCAAAAGCTGAAATACTTCGAATAAAAAGTAAGGATGGGAAATTTGATCTTCCATTAAGAATTGTTTGGCCACTTCAGTATGACAGTACAAAAAAATATCCTTTAGTGATTAATATCTACGGTGGGCCTAATTCAGGAACCGTATATGAAGGATGGAATTTAAGCATGCGTGAACAATGGTGGGCTTCTGAGGGATTAATACAGGTGAGCATGGATCACAGAGGTAGCGCACATTTTGGAAAAGAAGGAATGAATTTCTTACATCGCAATCTGGGTTATTGGGAAATGCAGGATTGGATTACAATAGTCAAATGGTTAATTGAAAATGCAAATGTAGACCCTAAAAAAGTTTGTATCAGTGGTTTTAGCTATGGCGGATATATGTCGTGTTACGCATTGACCTATGGCGCTGATTATTTCACACATGGACTTGCAGGGGGCAGTGTGACTGACTGGGGCTTGTACGACACGCATTATACGGAAAGATTTATGGATTCGCCTTCCGAAAATCCGGAAGGCTATAAAAGTGCTTCTGTAATGACACATGCAGACAAATACAAAGGATTATTAAGGATGTATCATGGTACGATGGACGATAATGTGCACGTACAAAACAGCCTGCAGCTGGTAAAGAAATTGCAGGAAAAGAAAAAACATTTTGAATTTATGTTGTATCCTGGCGGAAGGCACGGATGGCGAAATTTACCGGAGCAAGATGCGCATAGCCAAAATGAAAATGCGCGCTTTATTTATCAGTATTTACTGGGAAAAACTATGCCACAAGAAATAGTGAGATAATTTACTGGAAGGAAAGGATATTAGCATAATGCCAATATTTAAAGGGCGCTACAATATTGGAAACTTGCGTTCCTTCATTATCAAAGTTGGCTTTAATAATGATATACCACTTAGACCATTTGTGTCTTTTATCTCCCTCCCCCATCTTTTTGAAGTAATAATCATTTCCCAATAGCTTAACAAAATAATCCAAATTTTTATTTTTTAATTTTAGCCGGAAGTAAAAATAAATGCAGTAACCAATAAATCTGTAGCCGGTCCAGATTGTAATTAAAAAAAAGACATACAGAAATATTTCCTGAAAAGTAGAAAGTCCTTTTGTAATGATTTCAAAAAAACCCGGGCCTGAACCTTGTAATAAATCCAGCATCATGATTGGTTGGTTTCAGCATTAGGAGCATTTAATAGGCT
>JBKDRQ010000178.1:0-3528 GCA_046341135.1 Bacteroidota bacterium | reverse complement strand
GTTATGTTAATCCCGACAACTCGACAACAACCCCGAAAGCATTCGGGGCATTGACAACCACGATAACCATGACAACATTCTTTTAATCCTTTGCAGCCTATTTCAGGTTATCCGCATATATCCGTTTATAATCGTTTATTCTAAAGATCAAGACCGTTTCTGTTTTTAATTTTAGGACATTACTAATTTTTAAAATGGGAGTATGAGTAGTCCTTTAATTTTTAACGAAGTGGAACGAAGAATAATTACGATTCGGAATGTCAAAGTCATTCTGGATAGTGATGTGGCGGATTTATATGGCGTGGAAACGAAACATGTTAATCAGGCAGTTAAAAATAATCCTGAAAAATTTCCGGATGGTTACATTATTTCTCCTGACCAGAATGAAATATCAGAATTGCGGTCAAAATTTTTGACCACAAAATTTTCTATGTCAAGATCCACTCCTAAAGCCTTTACAGAAAAGGGTCTGTATATGCTGGCTACAATTCTTAAATCAAATAAAGCAACTGAAACCACCATTGCTATTGTGGAGGCATTTGCCAAACTAAGATTGCTAACCACAAATATCGCCACTCTCCAAAACACTAGAGATGCAGAGAGAAAGAAAAGTCTTATGCAAGAAGCAGGCGAAGTAATGACTGATCTGTTTGATGATGCACTGAAAACGAGCAATACAGAAACAACGATTGAATTCAATTTGGCAGTTGTGAAAGTAAAACATACCATTAAGCGTAAGTAGCCGTAGATGGTTGATTCGTTTATTCGTTGAGGCGTTGAGTCGTATAAACGAATAATCATGACAATAACGATAACCACGGTAACGAAGACAACAATCATTTTTAATCCTTGGCAACCAGATTCAGGCTACGAGACATTCCATTCAGCACTACATAAAGGATCCTTACATATTCGAGTTTTTAGGTCTGCCTGCCGATATAAAAATGCTTTGTGCTGATTGATCTTAAAACAGGCAATCTTGCGCATCAGGATATTGGTCAGATAGATTTGAGCTGGATTCCGAATAAGGTCAGATGACAGCCCGACAACCACGATAACGCGACATCATCCGCCCGGTTACATAGTAACGGGCGCACGGACAACCTGTATTACATTACCTTTGCACCGTTCTTAATCTAACATTAATTAATGCTCACAAAAAGAATCATCCCTTGTCTGGATATTAAAGATGGCCGCACGGTGAAGGGAACACATTTCGTTGATCTGCGCGATGCAGGCGATCCGGTGGAATTGGGTGCGCTTTATGCGCGGGAGGGAGCTGATGAGTTGGTATTTCTGGATATTACGGCAACGGTGGAAAAAAGAAAGACATTGGCGGAACTGGTGAAGCAGATAGCTCGTCATGTAAACATTCCATTTACAGTGGGTGGAGGGGTGTCAACCGTTGAGGATATGCATCTCTTACTTCAGTCGGGGGCGGATAAAGTATCGATCAATTCTGCGGCTGTCAGACGTCCCGAGCTTATCGGAGAAATAGCCAAAGCCGCAGGCAGTCAGTGTTGTGTGGTGGCAATAGATACGAAGAAGGAGGAAGATGGAGAATGGTGGGTGTATCTTAACGGCGGGCGATTGAAAACAGAGATCAAATGCCGCGATTGGGCAAAGGAAGCGGTAGAAAGAGGAGCCGGTGAAATTCTGCTTACCTCCATGAATAATGACGGATCACGCAAGGGCTTTGCCCTCGATATAACCCGTGATCTGGCAGACAGCTTGCCGGTGCCGGTCATAGCGAGCGGAGGAGCGGGTACGATGCAGCATTTTGCAGACGTATTTGAGCAGGCGCATGCCGATGCAGCCCTGGCAGCGGGCATCTTTCACTTTAAAGAAATGGGAATCGGTGAATTAAAACACTACCTCAAAGAGAAGAATATAAACGTGAGATTGTAGATTTGTCGGACTGTAGATTTCGTTCAATATGGATAGATATCAACCGGATTTCTCGAAATATGCAGATGGTTTAGTGCCTGCTATTGTGCAGGATATACATACTTCCAAAGTATTGATGCTGGGATTTATGAACGAAGCTGCGCTGCAAAAAACAAAAGAAACCGGACATATCACTTTCTTCAGCAGAAGCAAGCAGCGTTTATGGACGAAAGGAGAGGAGAGTGGTAATTTTCTAAAGCTGAAACAAATGCTGCTCGACTGTGACCTGGATACACTGCTTATTAAAGCGGAGCCGGTAGGTCCTACTTGTCACACCGGTGCCGACACTTGCTGGAGTGAAAAGAATCATAGCGATAATTTCCTTTTGTATTTGCAGGATATTATTGATCTGAGAAGAAAAGGAGCTGACGAAGGGAGTTATGTACATTCATTATTCAAAAAAGGTATCAATAAAATTGCCCAGAAAGTAGGAGAAGAAGCGGTGGAGCTGGTGATAGAAGCGAAGGATAGCAATCGTGATCTTTTTTTAAATGAAGCGGCGGATTTATTATTCCATTTTATCATATTGTTAAGAGCAAAAGATTGTTCTTTACAGGATGTAATGCATATTTTAGAGGAAAGAAATCAGCAATAAAAATTCAAAATATTATACATGCGTCATCGTTTCATACTGTCTTTATTTCTTTTTATTGGGTATTATCCACTACATGCGCAGCAAAAGTTTTCTGTTCAGGGAACCATCGCAGGTGCTAAAGAAAACACGAATATTAGTTTGCATTTTGATAATCCTGCCAATGAGCCTATAGCGAAAGGGCGAATCAGTAAAGGAAAATTTGTATTAAAAGGTACCCTTGAAGAATCGGCCATGTATGTGTTGGTGGTAGATGGCGCTAAACAGCAAGTGGGCATTTTTCTGGATGGCAGTCAGCTGAAAGTTAAAGCACATATTGATTCTCTGCCTCTGGCTAAAATTACAGGCTCTGCCATACAAAATGAATTTCGTGCATTTCGCAGTCAATTCGATCCGTATTTCATCCGCATAGATCAGCTGGGTAAAGAAATTAATGGAGCTCAGTTGGCAAATGTGCGCGATTCATTGATGCAGGTAGTGCGTCCTGTTATCAATGAGCTGGAAACAAAGGCAGATGCATATATTTTAGCGCACAAGCAATCGGCAGTTACTCCTTTGTTACCTTATTTTTTATATAGTTTTTTTCAACAGCCGGAAGCTTTGGAAAGAAGGTTCAATGATTTGGCTCCAAGTGCCCAAGAAAGTTATTATGGCAAGATGGTGGAGAAAATTATAAACGAAAATAAAGTGGGTAGTGTGGGTAGTATGGCTCCTGATTTTTCGCAGGCAGATACGTCTGGAAATATGATTGCACTAAAGTCATTTAGAGGCAAGTATGTATTGGTAGATTTCTGGGCCAGCTGGTGTGGTCCCTGCAGAATGGAAAACCCTAATGTGGTAGAAGCATATAATAAGTTTAAGGGTAATAATTTTACGGTCTTGGGTATTTCGCTGGATCGCGCCAAAGAGCCCTGGATGCAGGCGATTTATCAGGATGGTCTGACATGGACCCACGTGAGTGATTTGAAGTTCTGGAGTAATGAAGTGGC
>JBKDRQ010000177.1:0-3381 GCA_046341135.1 Bacteroidota bacterium | reverse complement strand
GGACTAGGCGCAACACGCAATCATGAAGAGGCAGATCTGGTATTACTCAACACCTGCAGCATCAGAGAAAAGGCAGAACACACGGTACGTAAAAGACTGCAGGAATTACGCAAGAATAAAGCTTCCAATCCGGGCATGCTGATTGGTGTGCTGGGATGTAGGGCAGAGCGATTAAAAGCTAAATTACTCGAAGAGGAAAAGCTGGTAGATATTGTGGTGGGTCCGGATGCGTACAGAAGTCTCCCCGGACTGATAGAAGAAGCTTCCGGCGGACAGAAAGCGGTGAATGTATTATTGAGCAGAGAGGAAACCTATTCAGATATATCTCCTGTGCGACTGGGCACCAATGGAGTTACCGCATTTCTTTCCATTATGCGTGGCTGCAATAACATGTGCAGTTTTTGTGTGGTTCCTTTCACAAGAGGCAGAGAGCGCAGCAGAGATCCCTTTTCCATTGAAGCAGAAGCACGTGATCTTTTTGAAAAAGGTTTTCGTGAAGTAACCTTGCTGGGACAAAACGTAGACAGTTACCGCTGGTATCATCCCGAGACCGGAGAAGCTGTCAGTTTTGCCAACCTAATGGAAAGAGTGGCACTTATACACCCCGATCTGAGAGTACGCTTCTCTACTTCACATCCTAAAGATATTACTGATGATGTTTTATACATGATGGCTAAGTATGACAATATCTGCAATTATATACATCTCCCCGTACAAAGCGGCAATACACGCATCTTACAATTGATGAACCGCACATATACACGAGAGTGGTATATGGCAAAAGTGGACCGCATCCGAACCATCATCCCCGATTGCGGCATCAGCTCGGATATTATTGCCGGTTTTTGTACTGAAACAGAAGAAGAACACCAAGATACACTGAGCATCATGGAGTATAGCCAATACGACATGAGCTACATGTTCTTCTATAGCGAAAGACCAGGAACCCTGGCTGCCAAAAGATATAAGGATGATATACCGGAAGAGGTAAAGAAAAGAAGACTGCAGGAAATTGTAGAAGTACAAAACAGATTATCCAAAGAAAGTTATCGCAAGGATATCGGCAAAACATTTAAAGTATTGATTGAGGGAGAAAGCAAGCGAAGCAATGAGCAATGGATGGGTCGAAACTCACAAAATAAAGTAGTGGTATTTCCAAAGGGAGAACATGGCTTACAAAAAGGCGATTATGCCACCGTGGAAATATCAGATGCTACGCAGGCAACCCTTATCGGAAAAGCATTATAAAGAAGGACGAATATGGAATTACAAAGTATTAAAAACCGCTTTGGCATCATTGGCAATTCTCCAACGCTGAATCATGCACTCAGTGTAGCTGTACAGGTTGCCGCAACCGACCTTACCGTCCTCATCAATGGAGAGAGTGGTGTAGGCAAAGAAGTATTTTCACAAATCATTCATTCTCTTTCTGCACGCAAACATAACCCATTCATTGCCGTCAACTGCGGTGCCATCCCTGAAGGCACCATTGATTCTGAATTATTCGGACATGAAAAAGGATCTTTTACCGGAGCCGTAGATGCCCGTAAAGGATATTTTGAAACCGTAAACGGCGGGACTATCTTTCTCGATGAAATCGCAGAAATGCCTTTGGGCACACAGGCAAGATTATTGCGCGTGCTTGAAACAGGAGAATTTATTCGGGTAGGATCTTCCAAAGTTCAGAAAACAGATGTACGCGTGATTGCTGCCACCAATAAAGAATTACTTGAATCAACCTATCAAAATAAATTCAGACAGGATTTATACTATCGTTTAAATACCGTTCCGATTCGGGTTCCTGCTCTGCGCGACAGAAAAGAAGACATCCCGCTGCTCTTCAGAAAATTTGCTGCTGATTTTGCAGAACGATACAAAACAGCACCCGTCATGCTGGATGAAGAAGCCAGACATATACTTATCAACTACCCCTTCCCCGGAAATGTACGTGAGCTGAAAAATCTCGCCGAACAGATATCTGTTTTATCAACGAATAAACTCGTTACACAAAAAGAGTTGGCGCCATTTCTTCCTGATAAAAATTTCAACAGACTTCCCGTGCTGGCACAAAACCACGATGGAAGTATCGGAGGCGGGCCTGAATTTGCCAATGAAAGAGAGATATTATATAAACTCTTTTTCGACATGAAAAAAGATGTCACAGAATTGAAAAAAATGTTTCTGGAAGTTCTGCAGCACGGCAATGCTCATGTTTCAACACCCAGTGCTGGCTTTTTCAAAGACACCCTGCCCAATGAAGAGACAACGTATCAAATGCAGCCTGCGGTAGTGACCACCGTCCCTGCACAACCTGTTTTAATTACGAAAAATGATATCCACGATCATATAGAAGTTGATGAGAGTCTGAACATCATGGATAAAGAAAAAGAATTGATTGAAAAAGCTCTGAAGAAACATAAAGGGAAAAGAAAAGATGCCGCTATAGATCTGGGCATCAGCGAACGTACCCTTTACAGAAAATTGAAAGAATACGACATTGAGGATCTTTAATAATTAAATCAAGCATGTCACCATATCAGCAATTTTATATCAGAACCCATTTAATAATATGTTCAATCGCGCTGATGAGTATGTTCAGCAGCTGTTATTCATTTAAAGATGTATCTGTTCCTCCGGAAGTAAAGACAGTAAAAATCAATTACATTGACAATCGCGCCAGAATTGTCAACCCACAGCTCAGCCAGCGACTCACCGAAAAGGTCCGCCAAAAAATCATCAACCAGACAAGACTTACACAAACAAACAGTGATGAGGCACACTATGATATCAGCGGACAAATCACCGATTATTTCGTAACCACATCGGGCATTTCCGGACAGCGTGCTGCCACCAACCGACTGAATGTAACGGTTCGGCTTATCTTTAAAAACAGGCTGGACAGTAAAAAGAATTTTGAAGCAGACCTCAACAGAAATTTTGATTTTGACGCCTCACTCCCACTGCAGCAAGCAGAAAATCAGCTCACCGATTTAATCGTGCAAAATTTTACCGATGAAATATTTAACCGTATCTTTTCAAACTGGTAAAGCAATGATGCCATAGAAAATTATGAATACAGATAGTATATATCAATTTTTAGAAAACAGAAACGCGTATTCAGCAGACACAGAGGAAACACTTGCAGCCATCCTTGAAAAATATCCATGGTTTAGCGGTGGACAACTACTCAATGCCTTACTCAAAAAGAAAAAGAATAGTGATGATGCAGATCAGCTTTTGGCAAAAGCGCAACTGTATGTATCCAATCCTTTATGGGTAAACTGGCAGGTAGAGGATCTTTCACCTGACGCATTCCCGGAGCCAAGGTTTCAGAAAATTGATATTGAAATCAAAGGTGAGGATACAGAGACTGCTCTTAGC
>JBKDRQ010000176.1:0-4085 GCA_046341135.1 Bacteroidota bacterium | reverse complement strand
TTCTCGTCTACTGCTCTTGCAAGTAGTGCTTTACTCATTTTCCTGATCGGATTTTTTCTTGCATCAGCATATCCTGTTCGTTGATTATAGATGTCTATTGCGGCAAATAAAGAAGCGCGAAGAGAAGATTCATCTGCTTTTCCTTTGCCTGCTATGTCAAATGCCGTGCCATGATCCGGACTGGTTCGTATTACGGATAGCCCAGCCGTATAATTAACACCTTCTCCAATTGCCAGCGATTTGAAAGGAATAAGACCCTGATCGTGATACATAGCTAATACGCCATCAAACTTATCATATTGCCCTCTGGCAAAGAAAGCATCAGCACTATAGGGGCCGAAGACCATGATGTCTTTTTCTCTGGCTTCTTTTAATGAAGGGCGGAGAATGGACTCTTCCTCTTTCCCGATCAGACCTTCATCTCCTGCGTGAGGATTTAATCCTAAAACTGCCAAACGTGGTTTATCAACACCAAAATCCTTGATTAAGGATTCTTTCATCAGTTTTAGTTTTGAAAAAATATTTTCTTTTTTAAGGTTG
Organism: Bacteroidota bacterium; assembly: GCA_046341135.1. Lineage (GTDB taxonomy): Bacteria > Bacteroidota > Bacteroidia > Chitinophagales > Chitinophagaceae > Lacibacter. The sequence continues at coordinate 3,545 of JBKDRQ010000176.1, read as the reverse complement.
CCGGAAATTTCATTTACGGCAATATGTTCTGTCAATAATCCGACGTGCATATTCTCGCTGATCATAAACATGAGCACATCTTGAGCCTGGAAAAAATTTTTAAGAAAGGGAGTATGCCCTGTATACGGGAATTGTTCCGTCTTAACATTTTTTTTATGGATCGGAGCGGTTACCAAAGCATGAATTTTATTCTCCTTCAGAGCCTGGCAGGCTGCTATCAATGATTTGATACCATACTTCCCTCCTGTCTCATTTAGTTGTCCTGGTGTGATTTCAGTATCTTCTTCCCAGCATTGAAATACATTCACCATTTTAGGATTGATTTTATCCCATTCCTTAATGGATTGATAGTTGAGACCGCAATCGGCAATCGATTTTTTGTAAAAATTGATCAGTTTATTCGATGCAAATACGACGGGGGTACACAATTCTGTAATCCGGCTGTCCATCAATGTTTTAATAATTACCTCAGGTCCGATTCCGTTAATATCTCCACAGGAGAATCCTATGACGGGTTTTTGTGTTTGCATGATCTTAAGCTATATTAATACCCGGTAAAGTTAGCTTTTTTACATACGTATGAATCAACAAATATTTCTTGCGCTGAATGGGATTAATTCTTGATTCTAAGGGTTTTTATTTATGGGTTAGATTTTATTTTTCAACAATGCTTGTTAACTTTACTGTCAAATTCAATATTTATGAAACCAAATACAAAATTTTTTACATCAGCTTGTGCTTTATTTTTCGTTTTTATACTTAATGCTCCTTCTGTAAAATCGCAGCAAATTACCCAAATAAGAGTACACCGAATGGCAGATGATGCTTCTGTTAACTGGGGTTCTTCAAATTCTGCAGGAGTTGCCTATTTTCAGATTGAACGTTCTTATGATGGTGAAATTTTTGAAACAATAGCTGAGGTTGCTCCAACAGGCAGCTCCAGTTATCGTTATAGAGATATTACAGTGTTGCCAGGAATGATTTCTTACAGGGTTACCAGCGTAAACCTGGATGGAACCTCTTCCCAGTCTCCTGTTGAAGTTTTACGTTTGTTAAGAAGGAAGTAATCCTTCTTAACAAACAATCCGATACCCTTAAAAACCATACCCCATGAAACAAATTATACCCTATTTGTTTCTCTGCTTAGTAGTCTTCTACGGGCAGTTGACGACCGCACAAATTACGAGCCCTCAGATCAAAGCCAGATTTGGTGTTGATGCTGACTTAAGAAGTAATTTCTTTAATAATGCCTTGCAGGCAGGTAATGATGACTGGTTTACCAATGCTGCCGGCTCTGGAATATCTGTTATTGATACAACAGGTGCTGCAGAACTTTTATCAACTTATAATAGTAATCCGAATAGCAGGAGAAGTCCGCTTTTTAGGGGTATGTCCTATCCTCAGTTTTCCATTGTTAATAATAAGACATTAATTGATGCGGTTTTTATAAGAGATCATCATGGAGATGATTCTAGCACTTTTGCTGCGGGGAGCAATAAAAACTCAATGAATCCATTGGATTGGACTTGTCCTGTTGCTCAGGCAGTTCCGGATAAAAATGAAATACTGGATATGGTTCTGCATGTGCGAAGGGATGGTAACGGAGTTAATGATTCTTTAGGGTTTTTTGGTGGAGTATCTCTGGATGGTAATACGGGTGCCCGCTATATAGACTTTGAGATGTATCAAACAGATATTGTGTATAATAGTAGTACACAGCAGTTTAGTGGCTATGGTTCGGAAGCGGGTCATACTACCTGGACTTTTGATGCCTCTGGTAATGTAACCAGAGCAGGGGATATCATTTTTACTGCGGAATACAGCAGCACTTCTTTAACCCTGCTGGAAGCCCGTATATGGATACATAAGGACTCGAGATCCATTACGCCGTCTGCCTTTTCGTGGGGGGGGCTTTTTGATGGTGTTGATGCAAGTTCAGTGTATGGTTATGCTAGTATTCTTCCTAAAACATCGGGTGCATTTTATACAGGTCTTCAATCTGATAATAACACCTGGGCCGGTCCTTTTCAATTGGTTCTAAGCAATAATTCTTTGACAACTTCATATAATGCCCGACAGTTTATGGAATTTTCTGTCAATCTAAGCAAACTTGGTTTAGATCCACTGGTTTCAATGAATGATGCCTGTGCACTTCCTTTCAGAAGATTAATGGTGAAAACGCGTACAGCGCCTCAATTCAATGCCGAGCTAAAAGATTTCGTAGCTCCATTTGCATTTTTTAGGGCGCCTATGGCTCAAATTTCAACTAATTTCCCAATTATTTGCGGTGAAGGGGTAAGTAATTTATGGATAGACAATGCCAGTACAACGTCTCTCTATACGTGGAAGGCTCTCAGTGGAAACATTGTTGGTGATACCATAGGAACGATGATTACCGTTAATCAGCCGGGTACTTACGTTGTTCGTCAGCAATTGATGGACAGTTGTTCTTCAAGCTATGCAAATGATACAATTGTTATAGGAGGATCGAGTACATGTTTTACCCTTAACGCATGGGTTGAAAATTTCAATGTAAGAAAAGATAAGGACCTTGCTCACATAGAATGGAATAGTTCACTGCATGGCGCTGCTTCTTTCTTTCAAATTCAGCGAAGCATTGACGGAGTCAATTTCGTCACAATAGATGAATATGCTACAAGATCTAATGGGCAGTACAGGGGTACAGATGACTTAAAAAACATACAATCAGGATGGATTTATTATCGTCTAAAATATATGGTGCCGTCTGGTTATTATTATAGCCATATACAGTCGGTCTATTTGCCGCAGCAAGATAATTTTACACTTACAGTTGCTCCCAATCCGGTAACGGATCATTTCAATATTTTATTTAAGTCGGTCAGCGGAATGCCTGTTGAAGTATTTATAAAAAATCAAACAGGCCAAATTATACACCGTCAGCAGTTATCTGCTACGGGCGGACTTAATTCCTGGAAGATTTATAAACAAAATGCATGGTCTGCAGGTATTTACGTTATTGAGCTGCATAAGCAAGGGGAGGTTTTACGTAAACGGATTGTTGTGCAATAGTTTTTAGCGGCCTTCTATAAGCAACATTATAGCTACCTTTGCGGGGTGAATTATACGCTCAAGAAATCGTTGGGTCAGCATTTTCTGAAAGATGAAAAAATTTCGCAACGCATCGTACAGGTTATACTGGATGAACATCCAAAAAGACTTTTAGAGATAGGCCCGGGCGGCGGCGCCATCACGAAATATTTAATCGAGAAAAATAATATTGATTTCAAGGCTTATGACGTTGATGAAGAAAAAATTCATTACCTGCAACATATATTTCCCGACCAATCGAAGTGTTTTATCTTACAGGATATATTGAAGGCTCCCTTACCATTTGAAGGCTCTTTTATGGTTGCCGGAAATTTTCCCTATAATATATCTAGTCAGATTTTGTTTAAAATTCTCGAATGGAAAGATCATGTTCCTTCGGTTATCGGCATGTTTCAGAAGGAAGTAGCAGATCGGGTAGCAGCAAAGGAAGGAAGCCGTACTTACGGAATTATAAG